>NZ_KV794884.1:0-14841 GCF_001808875.1 Neisseria sp. HMSC064E01 | reverse complement strand
TTGTCCTGATTTTTGTTAATCCACTATAACACGATGCCTTTGCTTTTTAAATTTTCCAGACATTCGTCCAGATAAGCATCATCGTGTTCGGGGTAAATCGGCGAATCGGCGGCTTCGGTATCGTGTGCGGTATAAGGGGCAACCGCTTTGCCGCGATACAGCGGGTCTTTCCACAGCGGGTCGGGTTTGTAGCCGCGTTTTTCCATTTCTTCCATAATCAGCACGTGATACAGATAGAGTTTGTCAGGCGAATGGGTGAAAACGTAATTCACCGTCGCATGCGGCCTGCCCCAGCCTGCTCCGCGCAGAGCGGCGCATTCGCGGTGTTGCCCCAAAAGTTGGGCGCGGGGGAGTAGCGGGATAAGGGTTTGGTGCCAGAGTCTCATGTTCGGTAGGTTGGAGGTCGTCTGAAAGCGTATTTTGATTTTCAGACGACCTATTGTTTAGTGGAGTGGTTCAAATATCTTGATGACGTTTTGTCGGTCAAGGAGGTGTGCGACGCTGAGTATGGTCAGTCTTTATGTTGTGCCGCCATTCTTGCTTTCTTGGCGGTTGCCTGAATTTTTCTACGGCGTCGCCATGTGCAGTAAAGTAGCGGTACTAAAGTCAGAAGAAGGGTAAAGATGCCGGCTATTAGTCCTGCTTCACATCTGCGTGAGGATGAGTCTAAGATAAAAGACAAGGGTTCTACACGACCTTCAGTTATACGGTAATGACTGGTTCTTTCCTCTGTGAAGAAGGGGTCAGTATAAATGAGTTCGTATTCTTCGGTACTGATGCGTTTTACACTGCAAGTGATTTTCGAATTTACGTAGCAATCATTTTGATCAGGGAGGTACGTACACACTTTATCCTGCTCGGCATTGAACTCATTCCATGGTTTCACTGCACAACTACTGTTGCCGGTTGGGCGAACGGCGATTTGAAACAAGGCGTTTACTTTGCTGCCTTGAGTATAAGTTTCGTGTTCGGGCGGTAAAAAATGAAACACAGCGTTTCCGACTAGAATAGATACGGTCAGTCGCCAAACAAGAAACCAAACGACATTTAGTATTCTCAGTATGATTAGTCGAAATCGATCGGACATTTTTACTATTCTTTCTTTTCAGACGACCTTATTTCATCAAGGCACAGGTCGTCTGAAAGTGTGTTTCGGTTTTCAGACGACCTATGGTTTAGTGGCGTGGCTCGAGTATCTCGATGACGTTTTGCCAGTCCATAAGGCGGGCAAAGTCTAGGGCGGTCAGTCCTTCTTGTGTGGTGGCGGCGGGGTCTGCACCCAATTCGAGCATGGCTTTGACCAGGGGCGCGTTGCCTGCGATGGCTTCGTGATGGAGCGGTGTGTAGCCGTCTTCGTCTTGGTCGTGCAGGTAATCCGGGTTTTGCGCCAGCTGTTGGCGGAAGTCGTCGAGGCAGTTTCGAGCCATCGGATGTTCGTCCAGATTTTCGGGGTGTTCTTTTTCTTCGTAAACCAGCAAGACTTCTTCGGGATCGCCAAAGTCGATTCCCCATGCGGCATCGTGTTCTGCGCGCTCTTGCGGCGTCATTTGGATGCGGACTGCCTGTACGGTGAAACCGCCGTAGGGAATGCCGTTACACAGGAACATCCAATCGCTGATTTCGTCAACCGGAACGCAAACACTCTCGCCTTGTTCTACATTGGTCAGGTCGTTGGGTTCGTTGACCAGCGTGCCGTAAATGTGCAGACCGTCGAAGTAGATGTCGTTTACCCACATGTGTTCGCAAATTTCGCCGTCTTCGCTGTCTTGGAAAAAAGGTACTTTGACCATGGCAAAGTCCAAGGCGGGGATGATGCGGCGGTTTTCCCAATACAGCTCGCGCCAGAAATATTTGAATGTGGAACGTGCCTGTTCGAAGGCGCGGTTCATGAGTTCATTTTCCTGATCGATACCGTAAACAATGGATTCGCTCATGGGATTCTCCTAAGGTCAAGTGGATGCGGGTCGTCTGAACGGGGCTGCCGGTGTGTTTCAGACGACCTGATGCTTTATTGGACTAATATGCTGCCCCAGCCGTCGTAGTCGCCGTTGTTTTCGTGGGCGATATCGATTAACTCCCATGTGTCGTTGTCGATGTCGGTGAGCGGGGCGTTTTTGGAAAGTTGCAGGCGGTAGCTCGGGTGGTCTTCTTCCTGCTCGATGCGGCCGCTGTCGCTGACGGTATAGCCCAATGCGGCGACTTTGGCGGCTGCTGCGTTCAGGTCTGCTTCGGTGTGGAAAAACAGCCAGTGGTCGATGGGGCGGGGCTGTTCGAGGCGGTCGCCGTCTTGTCGGAAACGGCGTAAAACCTGCTCGTTTCGGATGGCTTGCAGTTCGTAGCTGTCGGGATACAGGAATTCCTGATAAAACGACCATTCGGCATCTTCGCTGATTTTGATGTCGCAAACGCGGTCGTTTTGTGTCAGCAGGGTACGGCAGGCTTGGGCGAAAGCCTCGGCGTCGCGGCTGTAAAAATGCCAGTTTGCCGCGCCGTCTGTGGTGACTATGCCTGCGGGGATGTTGTCGTTGCCTGCCAGTCGGTCGATTTGGTCTTCGATGTCGTAAACCGCTTCGCTTTCTTCGGGCGTCGGGAAACCGTGTTCGTTGGTTTGTTCCAATTTCATGCTGACGCGGACATGCTGCGGATACTCTGCCAGCGGCGCGACTTCGATTAAGGCAAGGTTGATGCGTAAGGCGGCGGGCGCGTCGCCAATGCGGCTGAAATAGACGTTCCAGTCTTGGGGGATGGAGAGGTTTTGCATAGGATGGGGTCGTCTGAAAAATAGGGTTTGAATTTTTTCAGACGACCTCTGATGCTTTTTAGAGGTCGTCTGAAACCGGTTAACCATCAAATATTATCGACACTTTGCCCTGTCAGCGCACGTTGGATATTGCGGTTCATGCGTTTGGCGGCAAAGTTGTCGGTGCTGCGGCTGAGTTTGGCGACGGCGGAGCGGATGTCTTCGGCGTTGCCGTCTTTCAGACGACCTTGCAAATCGGCGATGTCTTGCTGGATTTGTGCAAGCTCTTCGGCATCCAGCAAATCGCTATCCAACTCAAGGGCGGCGTTGACGGCGTCGGTTAGGCTTTCGGCTTCGACCACGACTTCGGCGCGGGCGCGTGCCACCATGTCTTCGGCGGCGTTGCTCATGCTGTCTTTGAGCATTTGGGTGATGGTGTCGTCGTCCAAGCCGTAGGAAGGTTTGACTTCGATTTGCGCCTGTACGCCGGTGCTTTGTTCTTGGGCGGAAACGGACAGCAAGCCGTCGGCGTCCACTTGGAAGGTAACGCGGATACGTGCCGCGCCTGCGGTCATGGGCGGAATGCCGCGCAGGGTGAACTTGGCAAGGCTGCGGCAGTCGGAAACGAGTTCGCGCTCGCCTTGTACGACGTGTATCGTCATGGCGGTCTGACCGTCTTTGAAGGTGGTGAAATCCTGCGCGCGCGCGGTGGGGATGGTGGAATTGCGCGGGATGATTTTTTCGGCGAGTCCGCCGTAGGTTTCCAAACCGAGCGACAGGGGGGTAACGTCCAGCAGCAGCCATTCGCCGTCGGTTTTGTTGCCGGCAAGGACGTTCGCCTGTATGGCGGCACCGAGCGCGACAACTTCGTCGGGGTTGAGGTTGTTCAGCGGAGTTTGACCGAAGAAGGTGGCGACCGCTTGTTGGACGTGCAGCATACGGGTTGAGCCGCCGACCATAATCACGCCTTTGATGTCGGCTTTGGTCACGCCCGCGTCTTTCAGTGCCTGTTTTACCGGCTCTATGGTTTTTTGAACCAGATTCTGCGTCAGGTGGTGAAATTCTTGGCGGGTAATGACGGTATGGATTTTGCGGTCGTCTGAAAGCGTGGCTTCGACGACGGCTTCGGTTTGGTTGGTCAGTTGTTCTTTGGCGGCGCGGACAAGGGAAAGCAGAAGCTGGCTGTCGCGCTCGTTGAGTTTGGAAAGGTCGTTTTGCTCAAGCAGGTGGCAGAACAGGCGATGGTCGAAATCGTCGCCGCCCAATGCGCTGTTGCCGCCGGTGGCTTTGACTTCAAACAAGCCTTTAGTCAGTTGCAATACGGATACGTCGAATGTACCGCCGCCCAAGTCGTAAACGACAAATGTGCCTTCTGAGGCGTTGTCCAGCCCGTAGGCAATCGCGGCGGCGGTCGGCTCGTTGAGCAGGCGTAATACGTTCAAGCCCGCCAAACGCGCGGCATCTTTGGTGGCTTGGCGTTGGGCATCGTCGAAATAGGCGGGAACGGTAATGACGGCACCGACCAAATCGCCGCCCAATGTTTCTTCGGCACGCGATTTGAGGGCTTTGAGGATTTCAGACGACACTTCGATAGGCGTTTTGGCACCTTGGCGAGTGTTCAGCTCGACCACGCGCTCGTTGGGTGTGAACCGGTAGGGCAGGTATTGAGCTTCATGCGCGAGGTCGGTCAGCGTGCGGCCAATCAGGCGTTTGGCGGAGCTGACGGTGTTCAGCGGGTCGGTTTTTTGGGCGGAAAGGGCGGTTTTGCCGACTTCGACGGCGTCGCCTTCGCCGTAGCGGACGACGGAGGGCAGGGTGGTGCGCCCGTCAATATCGGTCAGACAAACCGGGCTGCCGCTGCGGACGGTAGCAACCAGGCTGTTGGTCGTACCCAAGTCGATGCCGACGGCGAGACGGTGTTGATGCGGAGCGGCGGACATGCCGGGTTCGGAAATCTGCAAAAGAGCCATGATTGTGTGCCTTTTGATGCTGTATTTATTAGGATAGGGCGGTATTTTAACAGATTTCGGGCGGATAGTTGAGCGGTTTGGTAGGGAATTGACTGTGGTTAGAGGATTTGCATTTTTAGATAAAAACAAAGCCGACCGGATTGCTTTTTCAGGTCGGCTTTGTGTTTAAACATGGGCGCTGTCGATTTCGGCGTACCGTTTTGCTTTTTCTTTCTCGCTTAAGAATGAGGCTTTGAACGAGTTTTTGCACAAGGTGCGGATGTCTGCTTCATTCAAACCCAATGCGTCGGCAAGTTCGATAAAGTTTTGGTTGAGGTAGCCGCCAAAATAGGCGGGGTCGTCTGAATTGACGGTAACCAATACGCCGCGCTCAAGCATACGGCGCAGGTTGTGCCGGGACAGGTCGCCGACGACTTTGAGCTTGAGGTTGCTCAAGGGGCAGACGGTCAGGGGCATTTGTTCGGCAATCAGTCGCTGAATAAGGGTTTCGTCTTCTTCGGAACGCACGCCGTGGTCGATGCGGACGACTTTCAACAAATCCAACGCTTCCCAAACGTATTCAGGCGGGCCTTCTTCGCCGGCGTGGGCGACGGTGGGAAAACCTTGCGCGCGGGCTTGGGCAAAGACGCGCTCGAATTTCGAGGGCGGGTTGCCGAGTTCGCCCGAATCCAGTCCGATGCCGTCGATATGTCGTCTGAAAGGCTGCGCTTGGGCAAGCGTTTCAAACGCGGATTCTTCGCTCAAATGCCGCAGGAAACACATAATCAGCCTGCTGGAAATCCCCCATTTTTCCTGCGCTTCCAGTCGGGCACGGGTAATGCCGTTGATGACGGTTTCAAACGGTACGCCGCGTGCGGTATGGGTTTGCGGGTCGAAGAAGATTTCGGTGTGGACGACGTTGTCCTCGTGGCAGCGGGCGAAATAGGCGGTGGTCAGGTCGTAAAAATCCTGTTCGTGGAGCAAGACTGCCGCCGCTGCGTAGTAAATATCGAGGAAGGATTGCAGATTGTGAAAATCGTAAGCGCGGCGCACGGCTTCCACATCCGCATAGGGAATGGAAACGCCGTTGCGCTCGGCGATGGCGAACATCAATTCCGGCTCGAACGTGCCTTCGATATGGACATGCAATTCGGCTTTAGGCAGGGCGCGGATTAAGGTATGTACGGTCATAGGCAGCACCCGCTCGGTCAATAATGGCGGCGGCGGAAGAAGAACATTCCTTCGCTGTCCACTTCAAGGATGTAGCGGCCGTTTTGAACGGCGGCATAGCCGCTTTTGCCCGCCTGATAGGGTTGCAGGGCGGCATGGGAGAGGAGGTAGCTCGTCAGTTTGCCGCCGTCTTCGGCAATGTTGCCGACCAGTTTGGCAAACAAGGCATGGCATTTGCCGTTTTCAGTCCAGCCTAAAGGCTCGCCTTTGTCGCCGGTTTCCATACATTTGCCGCTGATGACTTCCAAGTCGTTGGGATGGTTGCCGATCAGTTGGATGACGTTTTGTTGGGACAAACCGTTAATCGGATAGCTGATTTGTTTTTTGTCGTCGTTGGTTTTACCTTCGCTGCTTTGTCCTAAATCCAAACCTGCGATAGCGGTGTTGTCGATGTATTTGACTTTAAACACGGGCTTTGGCGCGGCTTCGGCGGCATTTTGGGCGGGCTCGGCTGGGGCTTCGGATTTGCCGCAGGCGGCGAGTAAAAGGGCGGATAAGAGAATTGGAAAGGCTTTCATCGGATATTCCTTGTTCTGAACAGGAAAAGGTCGTCTGAAATATGAGCGGGCTGCTTTTTCAGACGACCTTTTTAGATTTACTTCAATGGACGGATGCCGACGGCGTCGCGTACTTTGTCCAGCAGTTCGCGTGCTTCTTTGCGCGCTTTGGCTGCGCCTGCCTGTAAGATGTCTTCGATTTGCGAAGGATTGGCGGTCAGCTCGTTGTAACGTTCGCGCGGTTCTGCCAGCTCGGCGTTGATTTTGGTGGCCAAGAGTTTTTTGGCCTCGCCCCACGCCAAGCCTTCGGCAAGCATTTGTGTGAACGCTGCGGTTTCAGACGACGTGGAGAAGGCTTTGTAGATTTCAAACAAGGGGCTTTCGTCAGGCTGTTTCGGCTCGCCCGGCTCTTTCATGTTGGTGATGATTTTGTTGACCGATTTTTGGGTTTTCTTGTCGTTTTCCCAAAGCGGAATGGTGTTGCCGTAGGATTTGGACATTTTGCGTCCGTCCAAGCCGACCAAGAGTTCGACGTTTTCGTCGATTTTCACTTCGGGCAGGGTGAAGACTTCTTTGAAGCGGTGGTTGAAGCGTCCGGCGATGTCGCGCGCCATTTCGACGTGTTGGATTTGGTCGCGGCCGACGGGCACTTCGTTGGCGTTGAACATGAGGATGTCGGCAGTCATCAGGATGGGGTAGCTGTACAGACCCATTTCTACGCCGTGGTCGGGGTCTTCCTGGTTGTTTTCAGCGTTTGCTTGCACGGCGGCTTTGTAGGCGTGGGCGCGGTTCATCAGGCCTTTGGCGGTGATGCAGGTCAGAATCCAGTTCAATTCCATCACTTCGGGAATGTCGCTTTGACGGTAGAAGGTGGTGCGCTCGGGGTCGAGTCCGCAGGCAAGCCAAGTGGCGGCAACGGCTTGGGTGGATTGGTGAATCATCTCCGGCTCGTGGCATTTGATGATGCCGTGGTAGTCGGCGAGGAAGAGGAAGGATTCGGTATCGGGGTTTTGCGCAGCGCGGACGGCAGGGCGGATGGCGCCGACGTAGTTGCCTAGATGCGGGATGCCGGTGGTGGTTACGCCTGTGAGGACGCGTTTCTTGCTCATGGGGATATCCTTAATGGCTCAAGGTCGTCTGAAATGGAATAGGGATGGATTATACCTGATTCTGATGCGTTTCAACTTTACGGAAATCGGCGGTTTCAGGCAGGAGTCTCAACACAACGGATGGGTAAAACCGTCAAGTCAGTTGCGTGAAATAATAAAAACGGATGATTTGTTTTTGGCGGAGTTTCAAATATATCCGTTCTGCTGCGCATCGAGGTTGAAACGGAATTTATAAAACCCTACCAGCTGTCGCGCTTCATGCGGTCGAGTTGGCGGCGGTCGCGTTTGGTCGGTCTGCCGTCGGGATACGCCGCGCTGATGCGGCTTGCTTGGTCGAGCTGTTTTTGCGCTTCGCGTTCGGCGGCGGTTTTCATGTCTTCTTCGTAAAGCCGGCGAGCTTCGGGGGCGGGACGGCGTTGGTGGTTGAGTGCCAATACTTTGATTTTGTAAGGCAGTGAATTGAGCGTCAGGTCGATGATGTCGCCCGCGCTGATGTTTTTGCTGTTTTTGACTTTGGTGCCGTTGACCTGAATCCTGCCCAATTCGATATGTTTTTGAGCCAGCGCGCGGGTTTTGAAAAAGCGCGCAGCCCAAAGCCATTTGTCGAGCCGCATCGCCGTATTGTCGTGGTCGTTTTTCATAGCCTGTTTGAAATGATTGAACTGAATGGAAGTTTATCATAAGATACGGCACTTCATTTGTTTAGTGCAGATATACTATATCGTTGTAAAAGGTCGTCTGAAAAGGCATCCGCCCGATTATCTGCCGTTTTGCACGGCATATCCTCAATGAGAAATGCTGCCAAATATGCCTGATTGGCGTATGATAGCGGCAGCGTCCCTACCGAGAGCTTCACCCTATGAAACCAGTTTTTTTGGATTTTGAACAACCCATCGCCGAATTAACCAATAAAATCGAAGAGTTGCGCTTTGTGCAGGGCGAATCCGCCGTCGATATTTCCGATGAAATCGCCAGATTGCAGAAGAAAAGCAACGACTTGACCAAATCGATTTTCAACAAGCTGACGCCCGCTCAGATTTCGCAGGTTTCACGCCATCCCCAACGTCCTTACACCTTAGATTACATTCAAGCCATTTTCACCGATTTCGAAGAGTTGCACGGCGACCGCCATTATTCAGACGACCATGCTATCGTCGGCGGTTTGGCGCGCTTCAACGGACAAAGCGTGATGGTTATCGGCCATCAAAAAGGCCGCGATACCAAAGAAAAAATCCGCCGCAATTTCGGTATGCCGCGTCCCGAAGGCTACCGCAAAGCATTGCGCCTGATGCAGACCGCCGAAAAATTCAATATTCCTGTGATGACTTTTGTCGATACGCCGGGTGCGTATCCGGGCATCGGCGCGGAAGAGCGCGGTCAGTCCGAAGCCATCGGACGCAACCTGTACGAATTGACCCGCCTGCGTGTGCCGGTTTTGTGTACCATTATCGGCGAGGGTGGTTCCGGTGGCGCGCTGGCGATTGCGGTCGGCGATTACGTCAATATGCTGCAATATTCGACTTACTCGGTTATTTCTCCGGAAGGCTGCGCGTCTATTCTGTGGAAAACCGCCGAAAAAGCGGCAGATGCCGCGCAAGCCTTGGGTATTACCGCCAAACGGCTGCAAGAGTTGGATTTGATTGATATCGTGATCAGCGAACCTTTGGGCGGTGCGCACCGTGATTTTGAAACGACCATGAAAAACGTCAAAACGGTGTTGGAAACCCAGTTGCACGAAGCGCAAAATATGCCGATGGCGGACTTGCTGTCGCGCCGTTTCGACCGGATTATGGCTTACGGCAAGTTTACGGATAAGTAAACAATTGATGTGTAGAAAAGCAGGCAGAAGCCCCCCTGCCTGCTTTTTCATTTCTAAGAACTTGCCTTGCTGACACAATATAGATTACGCCATATGAACCCGACGTCGTCTGAAAACCTTCCGCCTCAATGCCGCAGTTTGTTGGAAACCCTGCGTCTTTCGGCGCGTTCGCTTCCGGATGGTTGCATGGTAACGGTTGGACTAAGCGGCGGTTTGGATTCGGTGGTGTTGCTGCATATGCTGGTGTGTTTGCGGGAAGAGCTTGGATTGGACGTACACGCGTTGCATGTTCATCACGGATTGAGCCGCAATGCAGATGAATGGTTGTCGTTTTGCACACGCTTATGCCAAGAATGGAATGTGCCGTTCAGAAGCGTAAAAGTTGAAGTCAAAAAAGACGGGTCGGGGATAGAAGCAGCCGCACGAAAAGCGCGTTATCAGGCGTTTTCAGACGACCCCTCCAGTGTTATCGCGTTGGCGCACCATCAGGATGACCAAATTGAAACATTCATGCTCGCGGCGGTTCGCGGCGGTGGTATCAAAGCACTTGCCGCCATGCCGCAATGGCGCAAATTGAACGAGGAAACGCAAATTTGGCGGCCGCTGCTGACGTTTTCCCGAAAAGAATTGGAAAACTACGCCGCTGCCTGCAACCTGCCGAATATCGAAGACGAAAGTAACGCCGATACAGCCTTTTTAAGGAATTGGATGCGTTACGAGGCGTTGCCGGTTTGGCGGGAGCGCATTCCGAATTTTGACCGTCATGTTTGTGCAAACATCCGTTCTTTGCAAACCGATTTGGCAATTTTGGACGAAGTTGTCGATGCGGATTATCAAACGGTTTGCGAGAGCGGACGCTTCCAAGTCAGCCGTTGGCAGACATTCAGCGAGGCACGCCGCAGCCGGATTCTTTGGCGGTTTTTTAAGGAGAATGGGATTGTGGAAAGTTCTCCGAGAAAGCTGGCGGATTTCGCGCGGATACTGTTGGAAGCGGAAACTGCACAATGGCAGTTCGGCGAAACATCGGTATGTTTATACCGGGATTTTTTATTTATATTAAAACAAAGCCAGTTTGCAGACGCAGATTGGATAAAGGGAAAAGAAGTCAGAGGTCGTCTGAAAGATATCTTGCAAGAAAACGGCTTTTTTCTGGTGCCACACCGCAACGGATTGCCGGAATCGGTCTTGGAAGAAGAAGGAATCATTCGGACGGCGGGCAGCGATGATATGATGAATGTAGGGTTTTCGTTTAAAAATGTTAAGAAAGTGTTGCAAGAAAACCATATCGTACCGTTCGTTAGAAAATGCTGGCCAATTATCACAAATACTGACGGAAACTGCATTGCTATTGTTAACCTTACGGTAAGCCACGATTTTCAAGGGTTTGACGGCTTTTTACCGGTTTATGGAAAATTTTTGAGATATAAATGGAACTAAATACGGCGGAAGCTGTCTTTAACTGGCACAGCACGCTTTACTACTTTATAGCTTATAATGCAGTTATTACAAAAGGTAAGATATGAATGATCGCCAGATTGATCAGGCCTTGGTAGAGCGCGCACAGAAGGGCGAACAAAAAGCATTCGAGATGCTGATGTCCAAATATCAGCGTCGGCTCATCCGATTGATTTCCCGTTTTGTCAAAGACGAACACGAAGTCAACGATGTGGCGCAAGAGGCAATGATTAGGGCTTATCGGGCCTTGCCGAATTTCCGAGGCGAGAGCGCTTTTTATACTTGGTTGTATCGGATTGCCATCAATACCGCCAAGAACTTCTTAGTAACATCAGGAAAGCAGCCGTTCGTCAGTGCAGAGGCTGCTAATGAAGACGGGGATATTCTGGATTTATCGGATCAGATTGCGGATTACCATACGCCGGAAGCTGAAATGATCAATCGGGAAATCCTCCAAACAGTCGAATCAACGATTTCGCATTTGCCCGAAGACTTACGCAAAGCCATTACCTTGAGGGAAATGGACGGTTTGTCTTACGAGGAAATAGCCAAAATTATGGATTGTCCGATAGGAACGGTTCGCTCCCGTATTTTCAGGGCGCGGGAAGTAATAGCAAAAGATTTGAGGCCGTTGTTGGAAACCTCTGAAAATCAAAGGTGGTAATAAAAATGGTAACAACTATGGATACAACAAGAGAATATGTTTCCATGCTGATGGATGGAAACCAAGTAAGCGAAGAGATGCTTGACCGTCTGTTATCCGACGATGCTGCTGCCGAAGCGTGGTACGAGTACCATCTGTTGGGCGATTGCCTGCGTTACAAAGCAGGCACGGGACGTGATGCCGATTTCATGCAAAGCGCGGCATTTACCGCTACGCTTGCTGAAATCAGCGAAGAACACAAGCAACGTCATGAAGCCGAAGTTGCCGCTGCGATGCCTGCTAAGGAAGCGCAAGCTGCGAACAACTCTTTCTTCAAAACTTTCGCCGTTGCCGCCAGCGTGGCTGCGGTTGCCGTCGCTGTATGGCAATTCGGTCCGCAAGTGAAGGGCGACTCGGCAGGTATGGTTGCGGAAAAAGCCGTTGAAACCAAAAACCAGCAGGAAAATATCGTACCCGTAGCCGCCAATCCGGTAGCTAAAAATGCTTCAGACGCTGTGGTAATGCCTGAATCTGCAAAGAATGATAAAGGTGTGAGTCAGACTACGGTTCGAACCGAAATGCAGGTTCAACAGGACTCCGTCGTTCATTAAACTGCATATAGAGACAGATTTCCATCAAGTAGAGAAATCCCTTCCCGAATTGTTCGGGCAGGGATTTTATTTTTGATTGTATGCGTCAAGAGGTCGTCTGAAAAAGCGGTTTGAACAAAGTCGGACGGTATCGTGCGGCTGCCTTTCTGTATCCTTTTTATTTGAATCCGCTATATAATGCGCCACATGAAATCAATTACCTCCGCGCAAAACGAGCAGCTCAAGCATTTGTCCAAGCTGCTTTCACAATCTAAAGTACGCCGGGAATATGGGCAAACCGTGTTGGAAGGCGTGCATCTTTTGCAAGTCTATTTAGAGGCGGGGTACACGCCCAAACAAGTGTATTTACCCGAAAGTAAAAACACGCATCCTGAAATCCGAAATTTAATCAGCAGTTTGGATGAAGATTGTATTACTTGGGTCGGAAACGAAGCCTTGTCTAAAATCACCAGTTTGAACGATGCTGACGATGTGATGACTTGGATAGAGATTCCGCTGCAAGGGGATTTGCCTTTAAGCGGCGATTGCGTGGTGTTGGACAGGCTGCAAGACCCGGGCAATGTCGGTACGGTTTTACGCAGCGCAGCAGCTTCGGGCGTCAAGCAGATTGTGTTGGGTAATGACTGCGTTGATATTTGGTCGCCTAAGGTATTGCGGGCGGGTATGGGAGCGCATTTTCTGTTGAACATATACAGCCGCGTTTTCCTACTGCAGTGGCTGGATACTTATCAGGACAAAATATGGGCAACCGCTTTGGACGGGCGCAACCCTTCCGATTTGTACCAACTGGATTTAAACGCCCCTTGCGCTTGGGTTTTTGGCAATGAAGGCAGCGGCGTGAGTCGGGAAATTTTGGAAAAAGTTGACGGCAGTGTCAGAATCCCGATGCTGGGACAGACCGAATCGTTAAACGTCGCCATGGCGGCAACCGTATGCCTTTTCGAGCAAATGCGCCAACGCATCGCCTAAACCGTTTTCAGACGACCCCTCGGATAACAAACATATCATTTAAAAATAAGGAAAAAACATGCAATTGCAAGCATTTGATGAAGCATCGCGCTTACGCCTGATGGAGCTGCTCGATGCCAAATCGGAACACCACAACACCATGCGCTGCGATGAGGTGCAGGCGTTTATGATGGCTTTGTTGAGCGGTCCGGATGCGTTGAATCCGAATGACTGGCTGCCTGAAGTTTTGGGCGACGAATCGTTGTTTGATGCCAAAGAGCGTACTGAAATCGAGCGTTTGGTCATCGGTTTGGCAGCGGATTTGCGTATCAAACTCAGTAAAAAAATGCTGCCCGATTTGTGGTTATACGAAGATGCCGCCTCCAATCCCGATATTTATACTTGGTGTAATGCTTATCTCTATGCTTTGGATATCGTTCCGACCGATTGGTTTGAAGCGGTTGATCAGGAAGAATTTGAAGATTTGTTCTATCCGATTATGGCTTTGGGCGGGATTTACGATGAAGAACGAAACGGTGAAGTCATCCTGCACCTGACCGAAAAAGAGCTGGCACAACTCGAATCCGAGCTCCCGCATGTGTTGCTGGATATTTACTGGTACTGGCAGGCGATCATCAACAAACCGCAAACCGTACGCCGTGAAGGCGATAAAACCGGACGCAACGATCCTTGTCCTTGCGGTAGCGGTAAGAAATACAAAGCCTGTTGTAACAAATAAGCGTTCAAAAACCAAAGGTCGTCTGAATTTCAGACGACCTTTGGTTTTGAAGGGATGGCTTAGAAAAACGAACCCAGCCACACAAATAGGACAGTCAGCGCAATGGTCAGCGCGCAGCCGATTTTGGCAACCGTGCCGATAATAAAGCCGATAAACGTACCGATGCCGACTTTGCCTGCCTGCCAAGTGTCTTTACGGGCAATAAATTCGCCGATGGCAGCGCCAATCAAAGGGCCTAACAATAAGCCGGGAATGGCGAAGAATGCGCCCACGATACCGCCGATAAACGCTCCCCAGATGGCTGTTTTACTTGCCCCCGTATATTTCGCCCCCAGCGCGCCTGCAACATAATCCATTGCCGTGCCGATAATGGCGACAACGGCAAGGAAAATGAGTGTGCCGGAACCGAAAATCTGATAATCGCCGGCATAGCCCAACAGCCATGCGCCGGCAAACATCAAGCCCAGTCCGGGCAAGGCAGGGTAAATCGTGCCAAAAATGCCGACCACTATGGCAATCAGACCGAGGATAATCAGGAGAGTAGTCATCGCTTTCTTTCAAATGTGGAGTGGTGTAACGGCAGTATTATGGGGATGTTTCGGCTGATTTCGATAAGGATGGATGCAAGAAAATGAAAATTTATAGTGGATTAACTTCAAACCAGTACGGCGTTGCCTCGCCTTAAGCTCAAAGAGAACGATTCTCTAAGGTGCTGAAGCACCCAAGTGAATGGTTCCGTACTATCTGGATTTTGGGGAATTTTGCAAAGGTCTCTATCTGTACTATCTGCGGCTTCGTCGCCTTGTCCTGATTTAAATTTAATCCACTATAAATTTGAGTTGGAATAATATTTTCCGATTGAAATCAGGGTGTTTTGTTTGAATGCGCAGTCAAGCGGTAACCATTGCATTCGGTAATTTGCGCTAAATTTGGTCTGGCGTAGATGGGGCAGGGAAGGTCGGTTTTTACGATGATCAGCTGATGCTCCAATCGCTCTGTTTCTTGCCTTTCTTCATCAGGCAAGGGAAGAAACAAGATTGCCATCAAAGTCAAAAGGTCGTCTGAAAACTGAACTGGCCCCAAAATCTTGGACACTCATAA
>NZ_KV794883.1:0-553 GCF_001808875.1 Neisseria sp. HMSC064E01 | reverse complement strand
CTTCCTTAACAGCCGCCCACATGGGCGGCTATATTTTTGCCTGTCATCTAATCCGACTAAAGAAAGGCAAAAGCATATGAATAACACAGTATTGCGAGCAGACGATACAGCCCGCGCATTAGGTGTTTCACGAGCGACTATTTGGAATTGGGTAAACCCTAAGAGCCGTCATTACCGCCCTGATTTTCCCCGTCCGTTCAAAATTTCCGCCAATGCGACGGGCTGGCTTGCAAGCGAGATTGACGACTATATCGGCAAACTGGCAGCCAAACGCGAAGAGCAGGCAAATTGATTTATCAGGCGCAAAACAAATGCCGCCTGAACGGACATTCAGACGGCGGAAAGGATTATTAAGCATGAGCGACTATTCTACCAACGGCAAGGCAAAAACGCCAAGTCAAAGAGAGCGCGTTTTATGCCGATTGAAACAGGGCAGCGTTACATCATGGGAGCTTTCCCAAATGGGCATATTGGGCTACAACACGCGCATTATGGAGCTTCGCAGGGCGGGGCATGACATCGTTACCGTGATGGAAGAAGTAACCAACCAATT
>NZ_KV794882.1:0-3980 GCF_001808875.1 Neisseria sp. HMSC064E01 | reverse complement strand
TTATGAGTGTCCAAGATTTGGGGGACAGTTCAGTTTTCAGACGACCTCTTTATCACTATAGTGGATTAACTTTAAACCAGTACGGCGTTGCCTCGCCTTAAGCTCAAAGAGAACGATTCTCTAAGGTGCTGAAGCACCCAAGTGAATGGTTCCGTACTATCTGGATTTTGGGGAATTTTGCAAAGGTCTCTATCTGTACTATCTGCGGCTTCGTCGGCCTTGTCCTGATTTTTGTTAATCCACTATATTTTAGGGGCTACCGACATTTCATTTTCCAAGTGGTTTTTTGCTTCCAAAACGAAAACTATCGGACGTCAGCAGGTCCTAAGGCGTCCCACACTTTCAACGCATCCACCGTCGCCTTCACATCATGCACCCGCACGATTTGCGCGCCGCGCGCTACGGACGCCAACGCCGCCGCCACGCTGCCGTGTACGCGTTCCGCCGCGTCTGCCTCGCCGGTCAGCTCGCCTATCATGCGTTTGCGCGATACACCGATGAGCAACGGAAAGCCCGTTTCCGCCATCAATTCGGGCAAATGCCGCATCAGCGCGATATTGTGTTGCAGGGTTTTGCCGAAGCCGAAACCGGGGTCAAGCGCGATGCGTTGCGGGGCGATGCCTGCCGCGATGCATTCCGCTAAGCGCGCTTTCAAATACCGCGCCACTTCACCGACAACATCCTGATATTTCGGATTAATCTGCATGTTTTCAGGCAAACCCTGCATGTGCATCAGACAAATACCCGTGTCCGCCTGACGCGCCAGCAATTCGACCGCGCCCTCGTCAGTCAACGCCGCCACATCATTAATAATATCAACACCACCGAGCGCCAACGCTTGTTCCATAATCACCGTGCGGCGCGTGTCCAAACTAATGGGAACACCCCACCCTGCCACTTCCGCCAATACAGGCTCAACCCGCGCCCATTCTTCTTCCGGCGAAACATAATCCGCACCCGGCCGCGTCGATTCGCCGCCGATGTCGAGAATGTCTGCGCCTTCTTTTAAAAGCTGTTCGGCGTGCGCCAAGGCTGTTTGGGCGTTTTGCGAATACACGCCGCCGTCGGAAAACGAATCGGGCGTCAAGTTGACGATACCCATGATTTTCGGCTTGTCCAAACCGATTTCAAACCTGCCTGCCTGCCAGATGCGCGTGGTCATGATGGTGTTCCGTAAAATAATGAAGGTGAAATTATAGGTCGTCTGAAAACATCATGCAGCTTTCAGACGACCCCGTTTTACAAATCCTGCCGTTTAATGCCAAAATCAGGTTTACCGTCCTAATCCGCCTGACAAAGGAAACAGCCATGTACCGACACGTCGAATACTACCCCGGCGACCCGATTTTGAGTTTGGTTGAAACCTTCAAAAACGACCCGCGTCCCGAAAAAGTCAATTTGAGCATAGGCATTTATTTCGACGACGAAGGCAAAATGCCCGTATTGGAATCCGTAAACCGTGCCGAAACCGCCCGTGCCGCCACGCCTGCGCCGTCGCCCTACCTGCCGATGGAAGGTTTGAACACTTACCGCAGCGCGGTGCAGCATTTGTTGTTCGGCAAAGACAACCCCACACTCTCACAAGGACGCATCGTTACCGTACAAACCTTGGGCGGCTCGGGCGCGCTCAAAGTCGGAGCGGACTTCCTGCACCGCTGGTTCCCAGAAGCGCGCGCCTACGTCAGCGACCCGACTTGGGACAATCACCGCGGCATTTTTGAAGGCGCAGGTTTCGAGGTCGGCACTTATCCTTATTACGACCCCGCCACCGTCGACGTGAAATTCGACGAAATGACCGCGTTTTTCAACACCTTGCCCGAAAACAGCGTCTTAATCCTGCATCCCTGCTGCCACAACCCGACCGGCGTGGATATGTCGGAACAGCAATGGGACGAAGTGTTGCACATCATCAAAACGCGCAAACTGATGCCGTTTATGGACATTGCCTACCAAGGCTTCGGCGGCGATTTGGACAGCGATGCCTACGCCATCCGTAAGGCGGTGGAAATGGATTTACCCTTGTTCGTCAGCAATTCCTTCTCGAAAAACCTGTCGCTTTACGGCGAGCGCGTCGGCGGCCTGAGCGTGATTTGCCCGAATAAAGAAGAAGCGGAATTGGTGTTCGGACAGCTCAAATTCACCGTCCGCCGCATCTACTCCAGCCCGCCCGCACATGGCGCCTATATCGCCGCCGATGTGATGAACAGCCCCGAACTTTACGCCTTGTGGCAAAACGAAGTCTATGTCATGCGCGACCGCATCCGTGCCATGCGGCAGAAACTTTATGACGTATTGTCTGCCCAAATCCCTGACCGAGATTTCACTTATTTCATCAAACAGCGCGGCATGTTCAGCTACACAGGATTGAGCGTGGAACAAGTCCGCAGATTGCGCGACGAATTTGCCGTTTACCTGCTGGATTCAGGCAGGATGTGCGTCGCCGGGCTGAATGCTTCGAATATCGCCTATGTTGCCGATGCGTTTGCCGAAGTGTTGAAATAAAGCGCAAAATGCAAAAGGTCGTCTGAAACCTGATGTAGTTTTATTTGAAGTAAGTCAAAAGGCCGCCCGAAAAATTTTCATCTTTCAGACGGCCTCTCTATAATTGGCGCACCCAACAGGGATCGAACCTGTGACCTCCAGCTTCGGAAACTGACACTCTTCCAACTGAGCTATGGGTGCGGAGAAGGCGTAAGATTAACGCAAATCCCGACTGTTGGCAAAGCCTATTATGCAGGATGGCGCAAACAAGACAAACTTGCAGAAAATTCCCTGCAAATAATCAACAACATAACCAATCCACCCCTTAACAAACGGCAAAAAACTGCCGCCTTTGCGTATATTTTCCACAAGAGCGATTGGAAAGCCCCTGTGAATTCAGTATAATCCAGCAAAATATTGTTAACTGCGTTTAACACACCAAACTATAACTCAAAGCACAACCTAACCTAACGGCGAGGCCTACCAAATGAAACAACTCCGCGACTCAAAAGCCCAAGGCTCTGCATTGTTTACCCTTGTGAGCGGTATCATCATTGCTATTGCAGTCATTTACTTCCTCATCAAATTGGCGGGCAGCGGCTCGTTCGCAGACGTTAACCAATCGTCCGAAGCCGCCACGCAAACCCGTATCCAACCCGCAGGGCAGCTCGCCTTAGGCGACGGCATTCCAGTAGGCGAACGCAAAGGCGAGCAGATTTTCAACAAAATCTGTATCCAATGTCACGCTGCGGACAGCTCCGTCCCCAACGCGCCTAAAATCGAAAACAACGGCGATTGGGCTCCCCGTATCGGACAAGGTTTCGACACGCTCTTCCAACACGCTCTGAACGGCTTTAACGCCATGCCTGCCAAAGGCGGCGCAGCCGATTTGACCGACCAAGAACTCAAACGCGCCATTACTTACATGGCGAACAAGAGCGGCGGCAACTTCCCTGATCCCGATGCCGCAGCACCTGCCGATCAAGCAGCTTCAGGCGATGCAGCCGCATCCGCACCAGCCGCTGCCGGCTCTGCTCCTGCAGCCGACGCACCTAAAGCCGACGACAAAGGCGCAGCCGCTCCTGCAGCCGGCGGTGCAGACGGTCAAAAAGTTTACGAAGCCAACTGTAAAATGTGTCACGGCGGCACGATCCCCGGCGCTCCCGGCGTAGGCAAAAATGACGAGTGGGCTCCGCGCATCAAACAAGGTAAAGAAACCTTGTACAAACATGCTCTTGAAGGCTTCAACGCCATGCCTGCCAAAGGCGGCAACGCCGGTCTGAGAGACGACGAAGTCAAAGCAGCGGTCAACTACATGGCTAACCAATCGGGCGCTAAATTCTGATTCACTCAGAAAACGCCATAGATAACCCCAATAAAAACGCACCTTTAAACAAGGTGCGTTTTTTCTGCCACTCTTCATTACCCCCTAAAGAATACAAATCAAATACAAATCAACCAGACCCATCGAGACCTTTGCAAAAAAAGCCCTTCCCTCG
>NZ_KV794881.1:25111-26047 GCF_001808875.1 Neisseria sp. HMSC064E01 | reverse complement strand
CCTTGGATTCGGATTTCAAGTGCAACACTAGTGTATCAGTGGTTTGAACAGATTCAAGAATAAAACACTTGGCGTTTCGTAGCCAAGTGTTTTTCTTGGCCGGTGGTTCAACTCATCTTGAACTCTGCGTATCTCCCGATCACTGATGTTTCGGAAATCGGTTTGTTTGGGGAAATATTGTCGGATGAGTCCGTTGGTGTTTTCATTCAGCCCTTTCTCCCAAGAATGGTAGGGGCGGCAAAAATAAGTTTTCGCTGCTAATGCTTTGGCTATTTTGGTGTGTTGGTAGAACTCTTTGCCGTTGTCCATGGTGATGGTGTGCACTCTGGCTTTATGTGCCTTTAATACCCTAATGGCCACTAGGGCAGTGTCTTCGGCTTTTAAGTTCTTTAATTTGCAGATGATGGTGTAGCGGGTAGTGCGTTCGACCAAGGTCAATAACGCGCTTTTCTGATTTTTGCCGACGATGGTGTCGGCCTCCCAATCGCCGATGCGGGTTTTCCGGTCGACGATGGCGGATCGGTTTTCTATGCCGACGCGGTCGGGCACTTTGCCTCTGGTCCATGTGCTGCCGTAGCGTTTGCGGTAGGGTTTGCTGCATATTCTGAGGTGTTGCCACAAAGTGCCGCCGTTGCTTTTGTCTTGGCGAAGGTAGCGGTAAATGGTGCTGTGATGGAGTGTGATCCCGTGGTGTTTATGCAGGTAGGCACATACTTGTTCGGGACTGAGTTTGCGGCGGATAAGGGTGTCGATGTGTTGAATCAGCTGCGAATCGAGTTTATAGGGTTTTCGCCGGTGCTGTTTGGTCAGCCGGCTTTGCCGTTGGGCTTTATCGGCGCTGTATTGCTGCCCTTGGATGCAGTACCGCTTGATTTCTCGGCTGATGGTGCTTTTGTGGCGGTTGAGCTGTTTGGCGATTTCGGCGATGGTGCAGTA
>NZ_KV794881.1:24044-25011 GCF_001808875.1 Neisseria sp. HMSC064E01 | reverse complement strand
TGGAAAGTTGCACTTCAAATCCGAATCCGCCGACCTTGATAAATGCTAGAGTCTAATTTAGATTTTATATATTAGTTTAAAAAGAAAAATGTTATTTTATAATTCGAGAGTGGATAGATTGTTAATCCGTATCACGCCCAATAGTTTGAAAGAAATATGGTTCTTCAAATTGGCAAGGTTCATTGCCACAGACATAAATTTCTTCTAAATAGCTATTTTGCTTTAAAATGGCATCAGTAGCACATTGCAAATATTCAAATATCCCCTCTCTTCCAACCTCTTTCTCTGGCAATATCAAGCATTCATCAAATTTGTTTTTATTCCATTGCCTTTGTTGGTGAATTAAATAATTTCTTATATTTACATTGTTCTGCTTTTGAGCGATTGAATAATTATTATTTAATTCTTTCTGTGCCAATAAATATGACTTAGAAAAACATACAAGAATATCTTCTTGCATTATACTTCCTGCATAACATGGTTTGTTTAATGCACCTTTATCAATAACAGTTTCAGGTGAATCTCCAAGTGTAAAAGTTGGGGCGAGGCAAATTGTAATAAATAAAGCTCTATTATTTAAAGCGATCAAAACGCAATCCTTTCTTCAATATACGTAGTAGCAAGTAGATTATGATCCAAAAAAAAATCATCCAGTTATCTAAAATATTTGGTTTCTACCCAAGCTTACACTTACTAAAATGGGTTAACAATACAATTATAGTGGATGAACTTTCAACCAGTACGGCGTTGCCTCGCCTTAAGCTCAAAGAGAACGATTCTCTAAGGTGCTGAAGCACCCAAGTGAATGGTTCCGTACTATCTGGATTTTGGGGAATTTTGCAAAGGTCTCTATCTGTACTATCTGCGGCTTCGTCGCCTTGTCCTGATTTAAATTTAATCCACTATAAGCGCGGGAACGGATAGGCTGGATATGAAAAAGGTCGTCTGAAAACTGGTTTTCAGACGA
>NZ_KV794881.1:0-23944 GCF_001808875.1 Neisseria sp. HMSC064E01 | reverse complement strand
GTCGTCTGAAAACTGGTTTTCAGACGACCTTTTGACTTTTTAGCTGATTTTAAGGCTGATAGCTGGGTTTCATGCCGTTGGGCAGGAGTAGCCAGACGTAGCCTGTGGTTTTCATTTTGCCGGCGACTTCGCCTGCTTCGTCGCCGTAGCCCCAGAAGTAGTCCACGCGGACGGCGCCTTTGATGGCGCTGCCTGTGTCTTGCGCCATGATGAGGCGGTTTAGGGCTTTTTTGGTGGTCGGATGGGCGGTGGCGACAAACAACGGCGCGCCTAAGGTGATGTAGTGGCGGTCGATTGCGCCTGCGTATTCACCCAAGAGCGGTGTACCCAATGCGCCGACCGGTCCGGCTTCGCTGCTGCCGGTCAGCTCGCGGAAGAAGACGTAGCTGGGGTTTTGTCCCAAGACTTCGGCGAGGCGACCGGGGTTTTGCTTCATGTAGGCTTTGATGCCCTGCATGCTGGTTTGTGCGAGGGGGAGGTAGCCTTTGTCCGCCATGTAGCGTCCGATGGAGACGTAGGGATGTTCGTTTTTGTCGGCGAATCCGACGCGGATGTATTTGCCGGATGGGGTTTTCAGACGACCTGAACCTTGGATGTGCATGAAGAAGAGTTCGACGGGGTCTTCTGCGTAACCGAGGATGGGGGCTTTACCGTTGAGCGCGCCGCCGTTGATTTGGTTGCGGGTGTAATAAGGAACGAAGCGGCTGCCTTCAAATCTGCCTTTGAGGGCGGTGCTGCGGGCGGTAATGGGAAACTGGGACAGGTCGGCGGTGTGTGTGCCGCTGTTGTCGATGACGCCGCTGTTGGCACCGGTTTGGCGGATGCGGACGGTGGCTTTGCTGCCTCTCAAATTGGCGGACAGTGGGACGGAAACGAAGTCGTTGGGGATGCCGTAGATGGGGAAACGGGCTTTGCTTGTGGCTTTGTCATCGCCGAGCAGGACGGGTTCGTAGTAGCCGGTGATGGTGCCGGCGGGGTTGCCGTTGTTGCTGACTTGCCAAGGGGTGAAATAGCGTTCGAAGAAATGTTTGGCTTGGAAATGGTGGAGGGGCGTCTGCATGGCTTGGGCGCAGACATCTTGCCAGCCTGTGCGGTTTTTCAGTTTCTCGCAGCCTAAGCGGAAGGATTGGAGGCTTTTGACGAAGTGTTGGGTGCTCCAGTGCGGCAGTTCTTGGTGGGACACGACGGTGTAGGTCGCGCCGCCGCCGCTGACGGTGGTGCCTGCGGGGTCGGGCGTGCCGGTGGGGCGGTCGGGGCCTTTGACGGTGGTGGTGTCGACTTCGGGGAGGTTTTTGATGCGTTTGCTCGGGCAGGCGGAGAGGACGGCTGCGGCGATGGTGAGGAGTGTGATGCGGTATAGGTGTTTTTTCATAATGCTGTCTTAAAGGTCGTCTGAAATCTGCCGCCGGATAGGGTGAAACGTATCAAGCGGCTGCGCCGACTTGCTTGTGATGCAAGGCGGACGATTTGCTAAGGGTTTGATGATGCACTCAGAAAATCGGTTCGCACTGGATGAACAGATTTGCAGACGGGATATTTGGTCCGTTTATTCAAGAGCTTGGGATTTTAACACAGTTTGCCCGCCTGCTTCGGCGGTATGAAAAAGGTCGTCTGAAAACCTTGTATATCGGTTTTCAGACGACCTTTGCCGTATCTTGAAGCCAATCTTATTTCTGATTGTCTTCGATGATTTTTTTGAGGTGCGGCATGGGGCTGTATCCGCTTTGGCTGCGGCCGTTCGGGAAAACGAGGGTAGGTGTGCCGTTGAAGCCGAATTGTTCGCCCAAAGAGGTGGTTTCGGCAACGGGATTTTCGCAATTGGCTTTACCGCTCGGGAATTGGCCTTTGCGCATCCAGTTGATCCAAGCTTGGGTCGGATTAGGCTGACACCACAGGATTTCGGCTTTGCGCGCGGCATCTGGGTGCAGGCTTGGAATCGGCATCATGAAGGTGTAGATCGTGATGTCGGTCATTTTTTCAAACTCGTGTTCCAAGCGTTTGCAGTACGGGCAGTCAGGGTCGGAGAAGACGGCGACTTTCAGGCTGCCGTTGCCGCGCACTTCTTTGATAGCTTTGTCCAAAGGCAGGGTGGCGAAGTCGATTTTGTTCAAATCGGCGGCGCGTTCGTCGGTCAGGCTTTTGCGTGTGTTGACGTCGATGAGGTCGCCGACGAACATATAGTCGCCCTTGGCATCGGTGTAAATGATTTGTTTGCCGCTGACAACGACTTCATAAATGCCTTGAATAGGGGTTTCGCTGACGCTGATGACTTTCAGGCCTTGAGATTCGTAAATTTTTTCGAGGCGGGCTTTCAAGGCTTCGCCGACTTTGCCTTGTGCGGGAGTGGCGGGCTTGGCGGCGGCAGAAGAGGGCGCAGCATTTGCTTGTGAAACGGGTGTTTGCCCGCACGCAGTCAGAGTGATCAGAGCGATGGGGGCTAAGATTTTGATTAATTTGGTTTTCATTTTTAAGTATAGGCGTGTGTCAAGAAAACCGCATTGTATCAAACCTTTGTCATGCCTGCATTGTGTTGAGGCTCAATTTATCGTCTGAAAATAGCTTTCGGCTGTTAAAATACGCAAAAAAATGATTTGCCTGCCTGTATGATCTACCACCGCATCGCCGTAAACGTGCCGCTTTCAGACGGCCTTTTGACTTATTCCCATTCCGAGCCGCTGCCGCAGGGCGCGCGGGTGCTTGTGCCTTTCCGCAACAAGACCGTGGTCGGGATTGTGTGGGAAACGGATATTGCGCCCGATATGGATGCGGCGCGGATTTTGGGCGTTCAGACGATCTTTTCGGATGGGCCGCCGCTGCCTGAAAGCTGGCGTGATTTGCTCTCGTTTACGTCGCGTTATTACCACTATCCGACGGGGCAGGCGGTGTTTGCCGCGCTGCCGCAGGGTTTGAAGGAAACGCGCGCGGTGGAAATGCCGCAGCCGCCGTTGTTTTACGCGCTGAACGAAGCGGGTAGGGCGCAAACGCCGCCGCCGGCAAGGTTCAACAAAAAAGCGGCTTTGTGGGACGCGCTGCTGTCGGGCGGAATGACGATGGCGGCGTTGAAGCAGGTGAACGTGCAGGCGGCAAAATTAATCGAGGATTGGGCGGAACAGGGCTGGATTGAAACTGCGGAAGCGGCAAAGCCTGTATTGAGGCCGTCTGAATTTTTGTTGAATGCCGACCAGCAGAAGGCTTCCGATGAAATTCAGACGACCTTCGGCAGCTTCCAGCCGTTTCTGCTGTACGGCATTACCGGCAGCGGTAAGACCGAAGTGTATTTCGATGCGATGGCGAAAGTGTTGGCGCAGGGGCGGCAGGTGTTGTTTTTGTTGCCCGAAATCAACCTCACGCCGCAGCTTTTGAAGCGGGTGGAAGACCGTTTTGCCGACGTGCCGACCGCCGTGTTGCACAGCCAGATGGCGGCAGGCAGGCGCACGCAGGATTATTTGCGCGCGATGTTGGGGCAGGCGAAATTGGTCATCGGCACGCGGCTGGCGGTGTTCACGCCTTTGCCTGATGTCGGGTTGATTGTAGTCGATGAGGAACACGACGGCTCGTTCAAACAGGACAACGAATTGCGCTACCATGCCCGCGATTTGGCGGTGTGGCGTGCGAAGCAGAGCGGCTGCCCTGTCGTGTTGGGCAGCGCCACGCCCAGCTTGGAGAGTTGGCACAAGGCGCAAAGCGGCGCGTACCGCCTGCTGCAACTGACCGAACGCGCCCACACCGCCGCGCAACTGCCGCAAGTGGACATCCTCAACGTAGGTCGTCTGAAACTCGACAACGGCTTCTCGCCGCAAGCCTTGCAGCTTTTGAAACAGAACTTTGAAGCGGGCGGCATGTCGCTGGTGTACCTCAACCGGCGCGGTTTTGCGCCCGCGCTGTTTTGCGGCGACTGCGGCCATACCTTCGGCTGCCCGAACTGCTCCGCCAAAATGGTGCTGCACCAACGCGCCCGCCAACTGCGCTGCCACCACTGCGACCACCGCGAACCCATCCCGTTCAAATGCCCCGACTGCGGCAACCAAGACCTGACCGCCGTCGGCCACGGCACGCAGCGCGTCGAAGAAACCCTGCGCGCCTTCCTGCCCAAGGCCGCCGTCGTCCGCGTCGACAGGGACAGCACCGCGCACAAAAACGACTGGGCGGATTTGTACCGCTGCATCGCCGACAACGAAATCGACATTCTGGTCGGCACGCAGATGCTCGCCAAAGGCCATGATTTCGCGCGGCTCAACCTCGTTATCGTATTGAACGCCGACGGCAGTCTGTACAGCGCGGACTTTCGCGCGCCGGAAAGGCTGTTTGCCGAGCTGATGCAAGTGTCCGGCAGGGCGGGGCGCGCCGACAAACCCGGCAAGGTGCTGATACAGACCCAACTGCCCGAACATCCCGTCTTCGCCGCCGTCAAAGCGCAGGACTACGCCGTGTTTGCCGAAAACGAATTGAACGAGCGGCAAATGTTTTCCATGCCGCCCTTTGGTTTTCAGACCGCCGTCCGCGCCGACGCGCCGCGCGTTGCCGATGCGATGGAATTTCTCAACGCCGCCAAAGAAACCCTTGCCCCGCTTTTGCCCGAAAGCGTCTCCCAGTTTGGCGCCGCCCCCATGCTGATGGTGCGCCTCGCCGAACGCGAACGCGCACAAATCTTCCTCGAATCAACATCCCGACAAGATTTGCACCGCGCCGTGAGTTTGTGGGTGCAGGTGTTGCAGCAAAACCGCGACGGCAAAATCCGATGGTCGGTGGATGTGGACGCGCAGGAAGCGTAAGCGGAATAGGGAAGGGGTCGTCTGAAAAAGCGGAAGAGGCATTTTCAGACGACCTTATTTGTTTAAAACGTCTTTCTGGTTTGTGAAACGCGGTAAGGCCGGGATGGGCAGGGTTGCGCCTGCATTGAAAAACATTTGAGCCTTCACAAAAGCCCTACGATAAAATACGCGGCATGAAAGTCTGATGCTGCGCCGCTGTTTGCAGTTCAGGCTTTGCCGACATATCGCCCATTTTGAGTTCCATACGGAGTTTGCATGTATATAGGACGCTTCGCCCCCAGCCCTACGGGTTTGCTGCACATAGGCTCGCTGCTGACCGCTTTGGCTTCTTATGCCGATGCGCGCGCCAACGGCGGCAAGTGGCTGGTGCGTATGGAAGACTTGGATCCGCCCAGGGAAATGGCGGGAGCCGCCGCGCATATTTTGCGCACATTGGAAGCGTTCGGCTTTGAATGGGATGGCGAAGTCGCCTACCAAAGCCGACGGAACGGGCTGTATCAAGAGGCATTGGGTCGTCTGAAAAGTGAGGGACTGGTATATCCTTGTTATTGCAGCCGTAAAGACTGGCAGGCGGCGGCAACGGCAGGGGCGGACGGATTTGTGTATAACGGGCGTTGCCGCGTTCCGGCGCAAAGGCCTGAAGCGAATGGGAAAACGCCTGCTTGGCGGATTGCCGTTCCCGACAGGATAATCGGTTTTCAGGATGAAATTGTCGGCTATTACGCCCAAAATCTGGCACACGATATCGGCGATTTTGTCCTGCTGCGGGCAGACGGTTTTTGGGCGTATCAGCTTGCCGTAGTCGCGGACGATGCCGAACAAGGAATCACGCATATCGTGCGCGGGCAGGATTTGCTGGTGTCCACGCCGCGTCAGATTTATTTGCAGCAATGTCTCGGCGCAAACACGCCGCATTACGCGCACCTGCCTTTGCTGGTCAATTCGCAGGGGCAGAAATGGTCCAAGCAAACGCTTGCTCCCGCTTTGGATTTGAACCGGCGCGAAGCGCTTTTGCGGCAAGTGATGCGTTATCTCAATCTTCCCGATGCGCCCGAGGTTGACCGCCCCGAAGAATTGTTGGCGTGGGCGGTTTTACATTGGGATATACGGGCGATACCGATTAATGACATAGTCACGGAGTAAATTTGTAAATTTGCAACAAATTACTTGAGGTATTACTTAAATTTTTTAATTTTTGTAAGTAATCGCTTGTTTTTTGGATAAAGTTAACAGAATTAAGGTATATTCCTAAACACCTCAAGACCACTTTCATTTCAGATGAATGTTTGGCCTGTCTGCCAAAACGGCAGAAAGAGGCAACCGTATGAGAAAAATGTTTCAACATACCGAAAACACGCGGGAACGTTGTGTATTGATTTAAAATTCACATTCGTATTTAAAATAACAAAGAAAAAAAGATTATGTTAAGTGCCATTATTGTTGAAGACGAAGTGCTGGCAGCAGAGCGCTTAAGGGTCTTACTCGAAGAGTGCAACGTCGTCTTGCTCAATGTATTCCACCATGCCCAGCCGGCATTGGATTGGTTGAGCATACACGAAGCAGATGTCGTATTTGCCGATATCGGCCTGCCTGAAATCAATGGTTTGGAGTTTGTCGAACGCATCAAACGCGGTGCCAAACGCCAGCCCGAAATTATTTTCACCACCGCCTATGAAGAACACGCCCTGCGTGCCTTTGAATTGGCTGCCGCCGACTACCTGCTCAAGCCCATCAGAATGACCCGCCTGCAAGCGGCGCTTGACCGCGTTGGCGAAAAATACCGCGAAAAAGCAGACGATTTCACCCATTTCACCGTCTTCAGCCGTGATCTGATGATTGAAATCCC
The DNA here is from genome assembly GCF_001808875.1 of Neisseria sp. HMSC064E01. NCBI lineage: Bacteria > Pseudomonadati > Pseudomonadota > Betaproteobacteria > Neisseriales > Neisseriaceae > Neisseria > Neisseria sp. HMSC064E01. Next base: position 17,326 of record NZ_KV794881.1, on the reverse strand, counting down.
GTGGCAGCAGGCGCGTTATTTATTGGCAGAACACAAAACCGTATTCCTGATTACCGGCGACGGGCAGCGATACGAATTGCCCAAAACGCTGGTTTCTTGGGAAGAGTTGCTCGGAGACAAAGTGATCCGTATCCACCGCAACGCCATCGTGTTCCGACACACCTTAGACTGCCTTATCCGCTTGGATGAAGAGGAAGACGAGAGCAATGCCATTTGGGGCGCGAAGGTTTTAGACGTACCTAAACCGCTTCCCGTCAGCCGCCGCCAATTGGCGACCCTGCGCAAAATTCTGAAAAAACAAATCTGATGGCGGATTTGCCCCATCATCAACAAAACCCTGCCTTTTGGCAGGGCTTTTGTTTTTCAGACGACCCCTTGTCGTGAACCGACCTGACAGTCGTAACAAGGCAGCAGAGTAGCGGATGGATAAGATTAGGATAAGGCGGGGCAACACGTTATCCCGTTTTCCGAACCTTATCGTGATGCGCCGTCATTCGCCGTTTTATCATGATCCCGCACGATTTTGTCGTACACGGCCTCGGGCAGGTAGCGGCGTATCATGTCGCGCCAGCCGTCGGGACCGACCAAGCCTTTGACCATAGTGGAAGACACTTCGGCGATTTCGCGCGGCGGCATCAGGAAGACTGTTGAGATTTCAGGCGCGAGGTCGCTATTGATATAGCGCATCGAGCGTTCGTATTCATAGTCGGCGGCAGAACGGATACCGCGAACAATAAAGCCCGCGCCGATTTCGCGCGCGTAGCGGACCAAGAAGCGGTTTTCAAATACGCAGACACGGACATTGGGAAAGTTGCCCGTAATCGCTTCAAGCATGGCGCGGCGCTCGTCTATGGTATAGGTGTTGCGTTTTTCAGGGTTGATACCGATGGCGACGACGAGTTCGTCAAAAAGAGCCTGCGCTTCTTTTATCATCCAAAGATGGCCGAGCGTCGGCGGGTCAAAGCTGCCTGCGTAAACAGCGCGGCGCGGGGGAATCGTTTTCATGGAAAATAGAATGAGTGATGGCAGCCGTCAGCATAGCGGTCGGGGGCGTGAATGTCAAAAAGGTCGTCTGAAATACAAAATCAGTCCGCATTTGGGCGAAACCGGGTTTTCAGACGATCCATTCATTAAAACATGATTGATATGCAATAAAACGTAGGAAGATTTGCTTCAGGCGGTTTAAAGAAATAATGTGGCGACACAGGATTAGCCCTCCTTTACTTCAAAATCCTTTAATAGCATAATAAATAGAAATTATTATCAAAATTTATCCGTATTAGGCAAATGGGCGAAAGTGCATTTTTATAGTGGATTAAATTTAAATCAGGACAAGGCAATGAAGCCGCAGATAGTACAGATAGTACGGAACCGATTCACTTGGTGCTTTAAGCACCTTAGAGAATCGTTCTCTTTGAGCTAAGGCGAGGCAACGCTGTACCGGTTTAAAGTTAATCCACTATATTTCAGACGGATTCGATATGGAGATTGGAAAATGGAACTGAAAAGACGTGATTTCTTAAGAATGACCGCCGCGCTGGCCGCGGCAGGGGTTTCGCCTTCGCTGTTGGCGGCAGGGAAAGAGCAGTTTACCGTGTACGGCGCGCCGGCGATGCCCAGCGTAACCATTGCCGTAGCGGCATTGCAGGGTAAGCTGGCGAAGCAGGCGGATGTGTCGCTGAAAATCTGGCGTTCGCCCGACCAACTTCGCGCAGGCGTGGCGAGCGGGCAATTTAAAGTCATGATGAGTCCGAGCAATGTCGGCGTGAACCTGCGCAACCAAGGGCAGAAAGTCGGCATGGTGAATATTTTGACTAACGGCATCACGCAGTTGGTTTGCAAAGGCAGCGCGATTGCCTCGCCGCAGGATTTGGTCGGCAAAAAAATCCTTGTGCCGTTTAAAAACGACATGCCCGACATCGTGCTGCAAGCCTTGTTGAAAAAACTGAAAATCGACACGCACAAAGTCGGCATCACTTACACCGCCACGCCGCCCGAAGCGGTGGGGCTGTTTTTGAGTAAGGACTACCACGCTGCTATCCTGCCCGAACCGATGGCGAGCGCGGGTATGCTCAAAGGCAAAACCATGGGCGTGAACGTCATGCGCGGCTTTGATTTGGTAAAAGCATGGGGACAAGCATTTGACACCAAACCGCTGATTCCGATGGCGGGCATCATCGCCAACGAAGAATATTTCCACGCGCACAAGGCGCAGTTTGACATCTTCCATCAGGATTTGAAAAACGCGCTCAACTGGATACTCGCCAACCGCCAAAGCGCGGCGAAAATCGGTAAAAACTACCTCCCCGCCCCCGAACCCGCCCTAGTCATGGGCTTGGACGGCGCGCGGCTGACGGTAACCAAAGGCAGCGAAGTGAAGAACGAGATTTTGAAGTTTTACGAAATCCTGATGCAGTTCAACCCTAAACTTCTGGGCGGTAAGCTGCCGGATAACGGGTTCTTCTTGGCTTAAAGGGAGGAGAGGTCGTCTGAAAAGGGTGGGGTAGTTGTGAATACCTGATTTATCATTTTTCAGACGACCTATCAGATAATAGTTAGAACAGAACACAAAGAGCCGTCATTCCCGCGCAGGCGGGAATCCAGTCTCTGATATTGCAGGAATGTTTTAAAATTGCAGCAACGTCAAACTTCTGGATTCCCGCCTACGCGGGAATGACGGCAGGTGGTTAGCCATTTGGGCTTGACGGAGAAGCCAGTATCTACATTTGCTATAAAAGAATGGGTATGTTTAGGGATTGTTTGATTTAATAAATATTGGAGAACATATATGTCTAAATATGAAATAAAAAGTAATTTATCTGAAAAACAAATTGAAGCAGATGTGGCAGGTTATTTTGGGTGGTGTTCTCAGGGTATGCCTTTTAGACTTTTAGATACTGATGAATTAGAAACGGGTGCAGACAAAGAATATCACCCCAAATATGGTGGAGTAATCTACATACAATTTAAGAAATCCGGAGGGTTAGAGCCCATTTCTAAAGTCCCATCATCGAGAAGAAAAAATAGGAGCAAAAAAGAAGATATAAGAGAATTTAGGGATAAAAACAATTTGAATGATGACCCTACTTTATATTTTAGATTAAGAGATAAAGCAAAAACAGCAATTGATTTTCAACATAATATTTTAAAAAAACACCATTGCCCTCCTAATTCATATGCTATTTATGTTGCTCCATTGGTTTTAAATAAAACAGCATATTATCAATCACTATTTAATAGTTGTTCTGATAGGTATCTATCAGATCCATTTTATTGGCGATTAAATGATAAATACAGTTTTCAATCAATAAGACATATTCCATTTTTGAAAAACCATGTATCAATAGTTCCGCATGAAAAAGTTGATGACTCTAATCATTATTATGCATATTCTCAAGCAGGAACACATATAAGTTGGCATTCCCCATCTATATTGGAGTATGAACCAAGAAGGTTATCTGATTTTATATACAATTTATTTGAAGATAAAAAGCGTGAAGAAGGTTATACAATTCAACAAATTGTTAATAATATAATTGAAATTGCTAAAAATTATCAAGTTGAATTACCTTTTAGGGATTTTCCTTTTAGAGATTTTCCTCTTAGGGATTTTCCTTTTAATGAATATGAAGGAGAACCGATTTTACTTATTAAAAAATATGGCGAGTGGCTTAAATTTAATTACAATATAAAGCAATTTTTAATTGTTCGAAATCAAAACTATTAACCACAGACATATATCAATAAAACACCGAAATTCCAAACCAAGGTCGTCTGAAAAACAATATTTGGGAAAACCAAACCGTTTTGTTGGTTTACGGTGTTCCATCTAACCCAATCAACCATTTTTCAGACGACCTATCATCCCCAAACCATCCCCACCAACCAACACTCAAACCATGATTAAAACCGACAAAATCCGCAAACCGCAGCCTGCGGTGTTTTACATCATCGACTACCTTTGGAGCGGCTTTGCCGGTTTGAGCGTGGCGATGATGGTAGTGGCGTTGTGGGCGTGGGGCAGTGCCGTGTTCGGTGAGTTTATGCTGCCTGCGCCGGTGGAGGTGTTTCAAAAGTCTTTGGATTTATTAAAACATTTTCAGGAAAACGAAATCGGGATTTCGCTGTGGCGGTCGGTGGTGGGTATTTCGGTCGCGCTGGCGGCGGGATTGGCGGCGGGGCTGGTGGCGGGCAGTTTTAAGACGGCGATGGCGTTGCTTAAGCCTGTGATTACGGTTTTGTTGGCGATGCCGCCGATTATTTGGGTGGTGATGGCGTTGTTTTGGTTCGGTTTCGGCAATCCGAGCGTGTTGTTTACCATCATTGTGTTGGTTGCACCGCTGACGTTTGCGAGTGCGGCGGTCGGGATGGCGAGCGTGAACAAGCAGCATGAGGAGTTGTTTGACGCTTATAAATTAGGCCGTCTGAAAAAAATCCGTTATCTGTATATCCCGCATCTGACGGGCTATGTGATTTCCAGCATCGGCGTGGCGGTGGCGATGGGGGTGAAGGTGGTAATTATGGCGGAACTCTTGGGCGCGAGCGAAGGCGTGGGCGCGCGGATTGCGGACGCGAGGGCGATGCTGGAGACTTCGACGGTGATGGCTTATGTGGTGTTGGTTATCGTGTTTGTGTCGCTGTTTGAATACCTGATTACCAAGCCTTTGGAAATTTTGTTTATGCCGTGGAGGAGATGATGCTCTGTCTTGAAAACGTGCGTTTTGAAATTCTCCGCGACCCCATCGTGCGCGATTTTAGTTTGAACCTGCAACATGGCGAAGTGAAGGCCTTGTTCGGGCCGAGCGGCTGCGGCAAGACGACGGTTTTGCGGCTGATTGCGGGCTTGGAAACGCCGAAATCGGGCACGATACGCAATACTTTCCGCAAAACGGGCTTTCTGTTTCAGGAAAACCGCCTGCCGGAAAACCTGACCGCGATGCAGAATATCGCGATTTTTATGGACAAACCCGATGAAGGCGAAATCATCGCGCTGGCGGCAAAAGTCGGGCTGACTGCGGGCGATTTGAACAAATATCCGACCGAGTTGTCCGGCGGCATGGCGAAACGGGTGGCGTTTTTGCGCCTGCTGCTATGCGGCTGCGACCTTGCCTTGCTGGACGAGCCGTTTGTCGGTTTGGACCGCGATTTGCGCGATATTTTGGTCGCCATGTTGGTGGAAAAAATCGAGCGGCAGGGCATGGCGTGTATGCTGGTAACGCACGACCGCTTCGAAGCCGCACGCCTGAGCCATGAAATCATGCTGCTTTCCATTAAGGGTATGAACGTGCAAAACGTGATTACCCTGCCCACGCCGCTGTCCGAACGCGATTCGGCTTTTGAAGAAGCCGTGGTGGCAAGGGAGTTTCAGGGGATTCGTTATTATGAGTGATACGGGCATTTGAGTATCTGACGAACCTTGCGGTTCGTTGCCCTCTCCCTAACCCTCTCCCACGGGGAGAGGGTAACAGGTTGCTGAAAATCAGAGAGTGCAGGATTGGGAATCAGATGTCAGGTAAACCTGAAAATGTTAGGGTTTGGCAGCCCGATTCCCTCTCCCCGTGGGAGAGGGCTAGGGAGAGGGCAAGCAAGCCGCACGCTTGCCTCTTTAGCGAAAGATACGAATCTGTTATCCGAACGCGATTCGGTTTTTGAAAAAGCCGTGGTGCCAAGGGGGCAGGGGATTCATTATGAGGTGCTTTATGTTTTCGACTGTGATTACTGCTGCTGTTTTATATATTGCTACAGCAGTAGATTTGTTGGTAATACTATTAGTATTTTTTGCTAGAGCAAATACTAGAAAAGAATATCGAGATATTTATATCGGACAATATTTAGGTTCTGTAATTTTAATATTAGTTAGTTTATTTCTAGCTTTTGTTTTGAATTATGTTCCGGAAAAATGGGTGTTGGGTTTATTAGGTTTAATACCGATTTACTTAGGTATTAAAGTTGCTATTTACGACGATTGTGAGGGCGAAAAAAGAGCTAAAAAAGAATTGGATGAAAAAGGGTTGTCAAAATTAGTCGGTATTGTTGCTTTGGTTACAGTTGCTAGTTGTGGTGCAGATAATATTGGACTTTTTGTTCCTTACTTTGTGACTTTAGATCTTGTCGACTTATTAGTTACTCTTCTTGTATTTTTAATATTGATTTTTGTTTTAGTATATACAGCACAAAGATTGGCTAATATTTCAGGTGTTGGTGAAATTGTAGAGAAGTTTAGTCGTTGGATAATGGCTGTTATTTATATTGGTTTAGGGTTATTTATTATTATTGAAAATCATACAATTCAAACAATAATATCAATAATATCAATAATATGAATGATACGGGCATTTGAGTATCTAACAAACCTTGCGGTTCGTTACCCTCTCCCTAACCCTCTCCCACGGGGAGAGGGAATCAAGTTGCTGAAAATCAAAGAGTGCAGGATTGGGAATTAGATGGCAGGTAAACCTGAAAATGTTCAGGCTCGACAGCCCAATTCCCTCTCCCCGTGGGAGAAGGCTAGGGAGAGGGCAAGCAAGCCGCAGGCTTGCCTCTTTGGCAAAAGATACGGCCCTGTCCGCCCAATAAATCCGTATCCGAAAGCATCTTCATGCAGAATTAAGCCAAGCCATGAATAAATTTTTCACCCACCCCATGCGGCCGTTTTTTGTCGGCGCGGCGGTGCTTGCCATACTCGGCGCGTTGGTGTTTTTCATCAGCCCCGGCGCCATCGTCCTGCACCGCCAAATCTTCTTGGAACTCATGCTGCCTGCGGCATACGGCGGTTTTCTGACTGCCGCCATGCTCGAATGGACGGGCTATAAAGGTCGTCTGAAACCCGTTGCCACCGTCTTGGCGGCGCTGTTGCTCGCTGCATCCGTCCTGCTGCCGTTTGCGCCGCAAACCGCTTCGTTTTTCGTTGCCGCCTATTGGCTGGTGTTGCTGCTGTTCTGCGCTTGGCTGATTTGGCTCGACCGCAATACTGACAACTTCGCCTTGTTGATGTTGCTTGCCGCGTTCACCGTTTTTCAGACAGCCTATGCCGTTAGCGGCGATTTGAACCTGTTGCGCGCGCAAGTGCATCTGAACATGGCGGCGGTCATGTTCGTATCCGTGCGCGTCAGCGTCCTTTTGGGCGCGGAAGCCCTTAAAGAATGCCGTCTGAAAGACCCCGTATTCATCCCCAACGTCGTCTATAAAAACATCGCCATCACCTTCCTGCTGCTGCACGCCGCCGCCGAACTTTGGCTGCCCGCGCAAACCGCCGGTTTTACCGCGCTCGCCGTCGGCTTCATCCTGCTCGCCAAGCTGCGCGAACTGCACCATCACGAACTCTTGCGCAAACACTACGTCCGCACCTATTACCTGCTCCAACTCTTTGCCGCCGCAGGCTATCTGTGGACAGGCGCGGCGAAACTGCAAAACATGTCCGCCTCCGCCCCCCTGCACCTGATTACCCTCGGCGGCATGATGGGCGGCGTGATGATGGTGTGGCTGACCGCCGGACTGTGGCACAGCGGCTTTACCAAACTCGACTACCCGAAACTCTGCCGCATCTCCGTCCCCATCCTCTTCGCCGCCGCCGTCTCGCGCGCTGTTTTAATGAACGTGAATCCGATATTCTTCATCACCGTCCCCGCGATTCTGACCACCGCCGTGTTCGTGCTTTATCTGTTGACGTTCGTACCAATTTTTCGGGCGAATGCGTTTACGGACGATCCGGAGTGAGCGTTTTCGTTTCATTCCCTATTCAATCGCAAGCCCTGTGTCGCCTTAAGTCAAAAGCTCGTCTGAAAATTTTCAATACGGATTTTCAGACGACCTTTTGTGTTGCTTAAGCGTTAACGCCCGTACATTTCCCACAAGCTTTCTTGCAGGCTGAAGGCGGGTTCGCCGTTTTCGGGTTGGGCGCGGATGTAGCTGCCGTCGGGCTGCATCAGCCAGGCGCGGGTGTTGTCTTGCAGCGCCATTTCGATGCCTTCGTGGATGACGCGGGCTTTGAGTTCGGGCGTGGTGATGGGGGTGGCGACTTCGATGCGGCGGAAGAAGTTGCGCCCCATCCAGTCTGCGCTGGAGATGAAGGTGTCGTCCGCGCCGTTGTTGTAGAAGCAGTACACGCGCGAGTAACCGTAGGTTGGGTTGCTAAACCCAACAAAATCGTAGGACCGCCTGAAATGTTGGGTCATGACCCAACCTACAAGCCACAAGAATGTTTTAAAATCGCAGCAATACCAAACCTCTGGATTTCCGCCTGTGTCGGAGTGATAGTGATGGGTTGGGTATACTAGCCTGAGAAGGTGCCAGTATTTATGTTTGATAAGATATAGAACGAATAATATGGGAGCGATTATGGAATTTTGCCGATGGAGCAATGTTTATGTTCATTAAAAAATTTCTTTTTACATGTTTTATTGCCATCGCTTTTGCCGGTGCCAATGCTTGTACCCGCACTATTAACGAGGGTTGTGAGAAGACTATTCAATTTACAATGGATGATAATATTACCGTTTCCAATGTGATACATTGGGAAATTATGCCTGGAAAATATGTTCTAAATTTTAGACATTATCAGGCATCAGACTCAGAAGGGACGGTTAATCGTTTGACTGAAGAACAGCTCATTAATGCCATTAAGTATTCCATTGAAGAAATCGATAAAAATAAATTGTATGCAATACAGTTAAACTGGAGCAGCAGCGAGACATCGCGGAAGTCGGTTGAGAAAGCGCTGAAGGAAAATACTTTGTTGGGCGGCAGGTATTCGGCATTCGATAAAAAGATACAAAAGATTACAACGAAATCTTTTGTTCAAAGCCCGTTCATACAGAAGTTGTGCATGCAGATTGATAATCTGAAGATGAGCTGTAATTTCAAATCATATTTCTTGGAACCTATTTTATTTAAGACGGGGGAGTATAGCTCCGGAAAAACGATTCGCTCAGATGAAAATGCAAATATCGACTGGATTGGTTTAGCTTCATATGAACTGTGGTTTGGTATTCCTATCAATCGGTAAGCAAGCCAATCTTTCGGGCGAATGCGTTTACGGACGATCCGGAGTGAGCGTTTCTGTTTCATCCCGTCAGTCAATGGCAAGCCCTGTATCGCCTTAAGTCAAAAGGTCGTCTGAAAACTAATTTCAGACGACCTTTTGTGTTGCCGCGCTTTATCTGCCGTACATTTCCCACAAGCTTTCTTGCAGGCTGAAGGCGGGTTCGCCGTTTTCGGGTTGGGCGCGGATGTAGCTGCCGTCGGGCTGCATCAGCCAGGCGCGGGTGTTGTCTTGAAGCGCCATTTCGATGCCTTCATGGATGACGCGGGCTTTGAGTTCGGGCGTGGTAATCGGGGTGGCGACTTCGATGCGGCGGAAGAAGTTGCGCCCCATCCAGTCTGCGCTGGAGATGAAGGTGTCGTCCGCGCCGTTGTTGTGGAAGCAGTACACGCGCGAGTGTTCGAGCTGTCTGCCGATAATGGAGCGGACGCGGATGTTTTCGGACAGGCCTTTGACACCGGGGCGCAGGGTACACATGCCGCGTACGATGAGGTCGATTTGCACGCCTGCGCTGCTGGCGCGGTAGAGGGCGTCGATAACGCTTGGCTCAATCAGCGAATTCATTTTGGCGCGGATGCGGGCGGGCTTGCCTGCTTTGGCGTGTTGGATTTCGCGCTCGATGCGGTCGATGACCATTTTGTGCAGGGTAAACGGGCTTTGGTAGAGTTTGTTCAGACGACCCGGTTTGCCCAAGCCTGTGATTTCCATAAAGAGGGTGTTCACATCGGCGGTGATTTGGTCGTCGGCGGTGATGATGCCGAAGTCGGTGTAAATACGCGAGGTGCCTTGGTGGTAGTTGCCGGTACCGAGGTGGGCATAGCGTTTGAGCGCACCATTTTCGCGACGGATGACGAGTGCCATTTTGGCGTGGATTTTGTAGCCGAATACGCCGTAAACGACGTGTGCGCCTGCGTTTTCAAGCTGTTGCGCCCAGTTGACGTTGTTGGCTTCGTCGAAACGCGCCATGAGTTCGACGACGACGGTTACTTGTTTGCCGGCAAGGGCGGCTTTCATGAGGGCGCGGACGAGTTCGGAATTGCTGCCGGTGCGGTAAATGGTCATTTTGACGGCGAGGACGGCGGGGTCGGCGGCGGCTTCGCGTATCATGTGGACGACGGGGTCGAAGGACTGATACGGATGGTGCAGCAGGATGGGCGATTGTTTCGCCAGTTTGAAAATCGATCCGTTTTTGCGCAGTGCTTTCAGACGACCTGCTCCGCGTGCAGGAAACTTGAGGTCGGGACGGTCAACCAAATCGGGAACGGCATTAAGGCGCACGAGGTTGACCGGGCCTTTGACTTGGTAAAGCTCGGCGGGGGTGAGTTTGAACTGGGCGAGCAGGAAGTTATGGATGTGGGGCGGGCAGGTATCGGCGACTTCGAGGCGCACGCCGTCGCCGTATTCGCGGTCGTGCAATTCGTTTTGAATGGCGGCGCGCAGGTTTTTGAGGTCTTCTTCATCGACGGTTAGGTCGCTGTCGCGGGTGAGGCGGAACTGGTGGCAGCCTTTGACCGTCATGCCGGGGAAGAGTTTGCCGACGTGGGCGTGCAGGATGGAGGAGAGGAAAACGAAGCCGCTGCCGCCTTCACACAACTCGGCAGGCAGGGGAACGACGCGCGGCAGGATGCGCGGGGCTTGCACAATCGCCATGCCGGAGGGGCGGCCGAATGCGTCCGTACCTTCCAATTCGACGGCGAAATTGAGGGATTTGTTCAAGGGCCGCGGGAAGGGATGCGACGGATCCAGCCCGATGGGGGTGAGGATGGGCAGCAGTTCGGCATCGAAATACTGCTCGATCCATTTCTGCTGCCCGGGCGTCCAATTGCGGCGGCGGTAGAAATGGATGCCTTGTTTGCCCAGTTCGGGCTGCAAGACTTCGTTGAACAGGCGATATTGTTCCTGTATCAATGCTTGTGCCTCGGCGGAGACGGCAGCGATGGTCTCAGACGGCGTGGTGCCGTTGTCCAAACGCTCGTGCGGATTCATTTTTTGCGCACGTTTGAGCCACGCCATGCGTACCTCGAAAAATTCGTCGAGGTTGGAAGACACGATGCATAAAAACCGCAAACGTTCCAAAAGCGGCACGTTTTCATCCTGCGCCTGCGCCAAAACGCGGCGATTGAAAGCGAGCAGGCTCAGTTCGCGGCAAAGGATGCGGTTTTGTTCGGGCATGGTGTTCTCCTGAAGCGGGTTGGGCGGATAGTTAATTTGGGAGTATAGCGCGTTTCGGACGGGTGGGGCAGTAGTGCGGGATGGGCGGATGGCTGATAGGGCGGGAGGTCGTCTGAAAAGGTAGATTCACCATAAAAACAAACGCATTTACAAAAGCAGGGCTAAGATGAAAAACCATAAAAATAGTCGTCTAAAAATGAATGTGCGAGTTTGCTTTATTGTTTCAGACGACCTTTCTATCAGAGGAAGATTCGCGGGCAAAGCCCACGCTACGGGTTTGTTGCGGTTGGGTTTAAACCGCTTCAAAATAATATAAGGTCGTCTGAAAAGGCAGATAGGGCGTTTCTGTATGAAGCAGTCTTTTCAGACGAGGTGCATAATAATGGTTATTATTCGTATAAATATTGTTTATTTTTATGGTAAATGGTATCGTTAGCGCGGTTTTTAAAATCAAACCGGTTTGCGTTTGCCCAAGCCGATTACCTTCGTTTTCAGACGACCTTTTTATCGCCTTTATGGCGTTTGTTTTTCCATCTGAATTATTTTTTCCCTTATGTCCGTCAAACCTTTATCTTTAAATTTAATCAACTGCTTTGTGCTGGTGGTGCTGTTTGTCGTCAGCCTGTCGGTGGGCGTCGGCGATTTCCGCTGGGCGGATGTGTTTCGCTGGACTTTGTCTGATAGCACGGAACTGATGCTGGTCAGCCGCCTGCCGCGCACGTTTGCGATTGTGCTGGCTGGAGCATCGATGGCGGTGGCGGGGATGATTATGCAGATTTTGATGCGCAACCGTTTTGTCGAGCCGTCTATGGTGGGCGCAAGCCAGAGTGCGGCGTTGGGCATGTTGGTGATGAGGTTGATGTTTTCGACCGCCGACATGAGGGTAAATATGGCATTTTCTGCCGTGGCGGCGTTGGCGGGGATGCTGGTGTTTATGATGCTGATACGCCGTTTGCCGCCGACAGCGCAGTTGATGGTGCCGCTGGTGGGGATTATTTTCGGTGGTGTTATCGAGGCGGTGACGACGTTTATCGCGTATGAGTTTGAGATGATGCAGTTGTTGAGCGTGTGGCAGCAGGGCGATTTTTCGGGCGTACTGTTGGGACGTTACGAATTGCTTTGGTTGACGGGCGGCTTGGCGTTGGTGGCGTATTTGATTGCCGACCAACTGACGATTTTGGGCTTGGGCGAGACGGTGAGCGTGAATTTGGGTCTGAACCGGACGGCGGTGTTGTGGGTAGGTTTGGTGATTGTCGCGCTGATTACGTCGCTGGTGTTGGTAACGGTCGGCAATATTCCGTTTATCGGGCTGGTCGTGCCGAACATCATCAGCCGCCTGATGGGCGACAAGCTGCGCCAAAGCCTGCCTGCGGTAGCTTTGCTCGGCGCATCGCTGGTGCTTTTGTGCGATATTTTGGGACGCGTGATTGTGTTCCCGTTTGAGATTCCGGTTTCAACCGTGTTCGGTGTGTTGGGTACGGTGTTGTTCTTGTGGATTTTGTTGAGGAAGCCTGCCCATGTCGTCTGAAAACAAGCGTAGTGCGCTTCGCTCAAACAAGGTTGCGTTTATGCAGGGCTCTTCCCGTCCGCTGTGGGTGGCGTTCGTCTTGCTGTTGGTTTGTTGCACCTTGTTCCTGACTTTGAACATACAAGGCGATTGGGATTTTGTGTTGCAACTGCGGCTGACCAAACTGGCGGCTTTGCTGTTGGTGGCGTATGCGGTCGGGGTTTCGACCCAGCTTTTCCAAACGCTGACGAACAATCCGATTCTTACGCCTTCGATTTTGGGCTTCGATTCGCTTTATGTGTTTTTGCAAACGCTTTTGCTGTTTGCCTTGGGCGGGGTGGGCTATACGTCGCTGCCGCTGACGGGCAAGTTCGGTTTTGAGCTGGTGATGATGATGGGCGGCTCGCTGCTTTTGTTTTACACGCTCATCCGGCAGGGCGGGCGCGATTTGTCGCGCATGATTTTGATTGGCGTGATTTTCGGGATTTTGTTCCGCAGCCTCTCTTCGCTGCTGACGCGCATGATTGATCCGGAGGAATTTACGGCGGCGCAGGCGAATATGTTTGCAAACTTCAATACGGTTCACAGCGAGCTTTTGGGCGTAGGCGCGCTGATTCTGCTGGCGAGTGTGGTGGCGGTTTGGCGCGAACGGCACCGTCTGGATGTCCATCTTTTGGGGCGCGACCAAACGATTAACTTGGGCATAAACTACACGCGCAATACTTTGTGGCTGCTGCTTTGGATTGCCGCACTGGTGGCGACGGCGACGGCGGTGGTCGGGCCGGTCAGCTTCTTCGGTCTGCTGGCTGCCGCGCTTGCCAATCATTTCGCCCCGAGTGTGCGTCATAGCGTGCGGCTGCCGATGACGGTGTGTGTTGGCGGTATTTTGTTGGTCGGCGGGCAAACCGTGTTCGAACACCTGCTCGGCATGAAGGCGGTGTTGAGCGTGGTGGTTGAATTTGCCGGCGGGCTGGTGTTTTTATATTTGGTGTTGAAACGCAAGCGATAGGTCGTCTGAAAACTTTTCCAGCCTGAATTCGAATGGCGTAAACCACTATTTCCAAACGGTATATTTCGTTTTGTGCGCCCTTAGATTTGACGGCGTGAATGAAACTAAATATCGAGTTCTTACTCATAATAGGCATCACTATCAAGGTGCGTACTATGAGTAAAGTGTTGAAATACCGTCCTGATTTGGACGGGATACGGGCATTGGCCGTTTTATCTGTCATCGTATTTCATATCGATCCCCAATGGCTGCCGGGTGGTTTTTTGGGCGTGGATATGTTTTTCGTGTTGTCGGGCTATTTGATTACGACCATTATCAGCCGCGAGATTCACGACGGCAGCTTTTCGTTTCTCGAGTTTTACAAACGCCGCGCCAAACGCATCTTGCCGGTCTTTGCCTGCGTATTGCTTTGCACGACGGTCGTTGCTGCCGTCTTCTTCTTGTCTTTCGATTTGCGCCAATACGTCAAATCCGCTGTCTTTGCCTTGCTGTTTGCCGCCAATCTGTTTTTTGCGCGCCGCGGCGGTTATTTTGATGCGGATGCGACGGAAAAGCCGTTGCAGCACATTTGGTCGCTGTCGTTGGAAGAACAGTTTTACTTTATTTTCCCCGCGTTGCTGATTCTGTTTTTCCGTATCAGCAAGCGGCGCAATGTGCGGACGTTTATCCTTTTGCTGATTGTCATCAGCCTGTTTTCCGCGCTGTTGCCGACGCTGGGTATGGAAGCGTATTTCCTGCCGCATGTGCGCGCTTATGAGTTGTTGGTCGGTTCGCTTTTTGCCTTTATTCCGCCCGCCGAACAAAACGACAAAGCCAGTACGCCGCTGTTCGGATGGCTGATGATGGCGGTCATCGCCGTGACGCTGGTGCTGCCTTACGGCGTCCTGCCCGGTGCGGGAAACATCGAACGGCTGCTTTGCTGTACGGCGGTCGGCGGTTTGATTTATTCGGGCAAATCATTGCAGATGCAGGAAGGTTTCAATACGTCCAAACTGTTGAGCCTCAAGCCGGTTGTGTTTGTCGGTCTGATTTCGTATTCGCTGTATTTGTGGCACTGGGTGGTGTTGGCGATGATGCGTTACATTTATATGGACGCGCAGCTTCCGCTTACCGCATCGGCACTGGCTGTCATCATCATGCTGCTGTTGTCGGTGTTGTCTTATTATTTTGTGGAAACACCGGCGCGGAAGGTAAAGAATTTTACGACGGCGAAATTCAAATGGAGCATGGCGGCTTATTTCGCGCTGCTGATTCCCGCGGCAGCCTACCTGATGACCGCCAAACCCGCCGCGTTTGAAAGCAGTTTGTACAAGGCTGATGAAAGCAAAATTTGCGCGGACACGCTGACCAAAACCGATTGCGCCGTCGGCGCGGCAAACCAAAAACCTGAAGTTTTGGTCATCGGCGACTCACATGCCGCCCATTTAAGCCCGTTCCTCGACATTGTCGGCAAAAAAGAAGGCTGGTCGGCAGACGTCATCACGTCCAACAGCTGCGCCACCGCGTTCGGATTTACCCTGCCCGACAGCGACCGCCGCGCCGATCGCTGCAATCCGTATAACAGGTTTATCGAACAAAAAACCAAAGACTATCCTGTCATCATCATTTCGCAACGCTGGTTCCTCCATACCGCCAAACCGGAATTTTTGGAACGGTTCAACACAATGCTGGAGGATTTGGTGAAGGCGGGCAAAAAAGTGTACGTTTTGGCCGATACGCCTATGGACGGGCAGTTGCCGTTGCGGCGTTATTACCTGAGACAAAAGCTCGGCATCGACATCCATTATGTTTCAGAGGATAAAAAGGCAGAAATCCGCGATTCCGCCAAGTCGGAAGACGAAGTTGAAAAAATCGTGAAGCAGCACCGCGGCGTGCAGTGGGTGGACTTTATGCAGTACATCCCCGCGGATAAACTCATAGACGGGCTGCCGGTGTACTTCGATACCAACCACCTCAACCCGTTCGGTTCAAGTAAAATTGCCGAAATGTTTATCAACGATAAACGCACCCTGTTGAAATAAGCACAAAGGTCGTCTGAAAACAGATTCAGACGACCTCTTTAAAGCAAAAGGATACCGTATGACTCAAGAACACTTCCCCGAATTTTTCGAGCAAGCCCCGACGCTGACCGTCCAAGACGCGCTCGCCGAATTTCTCGGCGCGGCAGAGGAGGGCATCATGCAGTATCGCTACGCCGATGCCGTCCGCCTGTGCGGACACTCCTGTCCCACCGTCGCAGGCGCGTACCTCATGACGCTTAAAGGCTTGAAAGCACTTTACGGCAGCGACCTGCCGCAGCGCGGCGGAATCGAAGCCGCCATGCAGGGCGCGCGTGACGAAGGCACGGTCGGCGTTACCGCATCCGTCGTCCAACTCTTAACCGGCGCCGCTCCCGAAACCGGCTTCGGCGGCGTCGGCCCGCAAGGACGCTTTGCCCGCCGCAACCTGTTGAGTTTCGATGCCGACATCGAAGGCACGCTGACCCTGCGCCGTAAAGACAACGGCAAAACCGTCGCCGTCAGCCTCAACGCCGCCATGCAGCCCTTCGCCCCCGAAATGCGCGACATCATGCCCAAAGCCGTCAGCGGCACCGCCACCGCAGAAGAACTCAAACGCTTCGGCGAACTCTGGCAGGCGCGTGTCAAAGCCTTCTTGATTGATTTGGCAGACAACCCCCAATTTGTCATCGTTCGCGAAATCTGAAGCCTATCCTTTTCAGACGACCTCTAGTGTTCAGAGGTCGTCTGAAAAATAAATCCACACATCAAACCCATCATGATTACCATCCGCAACGTCAGCTTCCACATCGGCGGCAACCCCATCCTCAACAACGTCAGCCTAGACATCCCCGAAGGCGGCATTACCGCGCTCATCGGCCCCAACGGTGCAGGCAAATCCACGCTCCTCTCCTTCATGGCGCGCCTCCGCCCGCTGGAGCAGGGCAGCATTAGCTACGCCGGCAAAGATGTTTCCACCACGCCTACCGCCGAGCTGGCAAAAACGCTCTCCATCCTGACCCAAGAAAACAGCGTCATGAGCCGCATTACCGTGCGCGACCTGCTCATGTTCGGGCGTTATCCCTACCACCAAGGCAGACCGACCCCCGTAGACCTCGCCATCGTCGAAAACGCACTTTCCGAGTTTAAACTGGACAGCTTCGCCCACCGCTACCTGACCGAACTCTCCGGCGGACAACGCCAACGCGCCATGATTGCCATGGTATTCTGCCAAAGCACCGATTACGTCCTCTTGGACGAACCGCTCAACAACCTCGACATGTACCACGCCCGCGCCCTCATGCAGCTGCTCCAACGGCTGACCCGCGAACACAAGCGCACCACCGTCGTCGTCCTGCACGACATCAACCAAGCCGCCGCCTACGCCGATCACGTCATCGCCATGAAAAACGGACAAGTCGCCATGACCGGCACGCCGAACGACATTTTTACCGCTGAAAATATTAAAGATTTGTTTGATATGGATGTGGACGTATTGGATTATCAAGGCAAGAAACTGGTCGTCCATCACGTTTGAGGTGCGGATGCGAAAAGGTCGTCTGAAAAGTTTGAACTGGCCCCCAAATCTTGGACACTCATAA
>NZ_KV794880.1:27299-32487 GCF_001808875.1 Neisseria sp. HMSC064E01 | reverse complement strand
AGGGGATTTTGGGGAATTTTGCAAAGGTCTCGGAGTGTTTCTACCGTGCAGGGGAATTGACAGTGGACGAATTGATGAAACAGATAGATGATTATATAGACTACTACAACCGTGAACGTTGCAGTTTGAAATTGAAAAAGCTGAATCCTGTCACATACAGAGCCCAGCTTACACAGAGCGCCTGAAAGGCTTTTATGAGTGTCCAAGATTTGGGGGTTACTTCATTTTTCAGACGACCTTAATATTTGGTTGGCTTTTGTCTAATCTACGATTTCTTTCTTAAGAAATTGAAACAACATCAGCAATGCATCTTGCCCCATCAAAAATTTTAAATTTTGTTCCTTGCGGGATCTTTTCATTTTTCCTTATGAGAAACCAAACCTTCGCATAGCTGATGTTTTTATTGGCTATATGTTCGTAAATATCTAAAATGATACTTCTAGGAAAATTTTCTTGAAAAATCTCATCTTCAAATTTGCTTACAGGATAAAAGAGACCAGTAGGGGGAATTATCTTGCAACCTCCGTCTTCTCGGGACTTCCAAAAAATTTGAACATTAACAGTATTGTCAGCGTTGAACATCTTGTCCTCCTAATACTTAGAATGACCCTATCTTTGCTTTTGCAGTTCACCTTGTAAGATGGAAAGGGTGGTGTAGGTTTTTCCCGCGAAGAAGGTTGTTTGAAACATAAAAAGGTCGTCTGAAACTGTATTTCCCAGTTTCAGACGACCTTTGGTTTCAGAAAAGCATAGTGTGATACGGTATCACTATACTTTTAGACTTCAAAATTTAACGCCAGTAGCGCCACCAAGGCATGTCGTTTGGTTGCCATTGGTGTTGCAAGAACGGGCTTTGCGGGAAGTTGGTTTCCAAGACGCGGCGGGTGTCGGCGGCGGGTTGGGGTTTGTCCAGTTTCTTATAAGCCAGCTCCATCATGGCGAGGGCTTCTTCGACGTAGCGGGTGTTTTGGTAACGCTCGACGATTTTTTGGGCACGGTTGACGGCGGCGAGGTAGGCGCCGCGTTTCATGTAGTAGCGGGCAACGGAGATTTCGTTACCGCCCAATGCGTCCACCAGTTTTGCCATGCGCTCGGTTGCGTCGGCGGCGTATTTGCTCTCCGGATAGCGTTGTACCAATTCGGCAAATGCTTGGTATGCGCTGCGGTTGGCTTTAGGGTCGCGGTCGGACCAGTCTTGCGAGGCGAGTTTGTTGAGGAAGGATTGGTCTTCGTTGAACAAAACCAAGCCTTTGAGGTAAAGCGCGTAATCCATATTCGGATGTTGCGGGTGATGGCGCTGAAAGCGGTCGATGGCGGCAAGGGCTTTTTCAGGCTCGTCGTCTTTGTAATAGGCGTATGCGGTATCGAGCTGCGCCTGTTGCGCGTAGCGGCCGTTGGGGAAGCGGGATTCTAAAATTTCGTATAACTTGATGGCTCGCGTATAATTGCTGCTGTTCAACTCGTCATGCGCTTCGGCATAGAGTTTTTCCACGTTCCAATCTTGTGTGATTTGCGCGTCTTTATCGACCGTACCTTTATTGCTTGCACAGGCACCGAGTGCCAGACTTAACGAAACTACTAAAAGAATTTTTTTCATGCAGAATACTTCCTTTGATAATGAAGCCGATTATAGCGACGATTTAGACTTTACGTCAGCCCCCGAAGCAGAAAGTTGTGTTAATTTGACTGTTCCGCTGGAGCTTGCGGGCGGGCGGCTGGATGCTGTGTTGGCAAAGCTCATGCCAGATTATTCGCGCAGCCGCCTGACATCGTGGATTAAAGAAGGCGCGGTTATTGTAAACGATAAGCCTGCGCAACCCAAAGACAAAATGATAGGCGGGGAATCCATCAGCGTAACGGTACGTCCGAGCGAAGAGAATCTCGCGTTCAAACCTGAAGCGATGGATTTGGATATTGTGTACGAAGACGATACCGTCATTGTCGTCAATAAACCTGCCGGACTGGTCGTCCACCCCGCCGCAGGCAACTGGACGGGGACGCTGCTCAACGGCCTGCTGGCGCATTGTCCCGAATTGAGCCAGATTCCGCGCGCGGGCATCGTCCACAGGCTCGACAAAGAAACCAGCGGTCTGATGGTGGTCGCCAAAACCTTGCCTGCGCAAAACTCCCTCGTGCAACAGCTTCAAGAACGTACGGTCAAACGCATCTACCGCGCTGTCGCCAACGGCATCGTCCCCTTTGACGGCAAAATCGAAACCCAAATCGGACGCGATCCGCACAACCGCCTGAAAATGGCGGTCGTCAAATTCGGCGGCAAACCTGCCGTGACACACGTCAAGGTGTTGGAACGCTATCTTGCCCACAGCTACATCGAATGCTCGCTCGAAACAGGCAGGACGCACCAAATCCGCGTCCATATGCGCGAAGCCAACCACCCGCTTGCCGCCGACCCTGTTTACGGCAACCTGCGCCATCCATGCAGCGAACCGGTAAAAGAAGCGATTAAAAGTCTGGGCGCGCGTCAGGCATTGCATGCCTACCGCTTAAGTTTCGTCCACCCGAAAACCGGTGAAACCGTCTCTTTTGAAGCCCCGATTCCCGAAGATATGTATCACTTGCTCTCCGTCCTGCGTCTCGAAGCAGGCTTGGATTCGTCTTTGAGCAACGAAGAAGAATGGCAGGACAAACTCGGCACAGATGATGACGATGATTGGAATGAAGACGACTACGATGTCGAAGTGGTTTATGTGAGGGATTAAGATGTCTTCTTCAGATTTGGTCACACTTGCACAAATGGACGGCAAAATGCAGTGGCTGGCGGGTTACGGCAATTTGTCGTCTGAAAAAACATACCGATTTGCTACTAGAGCTGCCATCGTTTCCATGATTGCGCTGCCCGTATGGGTGGGTATGTTGATTATGGAGGATATGGAGATTCTGAACATAGGCTCCGGTTTCTTCTTCCTGTCATTTCTTTTGATGATGATTTTTTTCTTTACGTATGTGTCTCTATCATCCAGAAAAAGAGCATTGGAAAAATTGCAAGATGAGTCTTGGCGATACGACCCTGTCAAACGTGTACTGACGCATTGGGAAGGCAGCGAAATCGTTATGGAATATCCTCTTTCTGAAAATGATCACTTATCGGCAATCAGATGGAGAAACAAGGGCTACAGAGAATTTTTTACGCTGGAATATCGCCGTCCGTATCCCGCACCATACGTTCAAATTTTGACTTTTATTTATAGCAAGCCGACGGACAAAAAAGATTTTGCGGCTGCTGCGCAAAATATTGCCAAGCAGATGAATCTGCCTTTAGATGAAAACGGTTTGCACAATTAGTCTGATCAGACTTTTCATACCAATATCACATTTAATATATCGAGAAGTCGATTTAAAACGAGTAGCTTAGGGGATGATGATGAATCATAAGGAAACAATTTGGAGAGATGCTTTTAGATTAGACGATTTATCTGAAATTGACGGGAATTTTTTATTGGCAATTGCTGCTGCAAAAAAAGAATTTGATGGTTATTCTCAAGGTAAATGGGATCTGAAAAACTATATTATTTGGTTAAGAATTTCCGAAAATAGAGAATTTGTTAGTATCAGTTTTATTCCAAAAACAGATGAAATGGTAGGCGGGATATTTTTTGAAATTCCTTATAGAGGAGAATATAAATACGGTCGGGGTTATAAATTTTATTACCGACTGGAAGATACGGAATTATTGGAAGTAGTGGGGATGCGTTAGTACGCAACTTTATTATTTTTGATGACCTTGATTACTTTCTAAGGCAGATGGGAATATTTGGCGATACGGTTGATAAAGCTTACTTGCCATACTGAATGGTCAATTTAAGATAGAGGATTTAGGTGCCGGCATGAGTTATCAGGAAAAAGTTTGGAGAGATGCTTTTAAATCTGATTATTTATTTGAATTAGATGGAAGCTTGTTATTGGCAATGGCTGCGGCTAAAAAAGAATTTGATCATTATTTGCAGAATCAATCGGATTTGAGGAACTATACTATTTGGTTCAATATTTCCGAGAATAAAGAATTTGCCTGTATCAGCTTTCTGCCCAATCAAGGAGAAGATAAACATGATCGGGGTTATGACCTTTATTACCGATTGGAAAACACAGAATTATTGGAAGTCGTAGAGATGCGTTAATACGAAGCCGACAGACACATTCTTTCAAACCTTTCCTTACTCAGATAAAAACATGAAAACCATCACAGAAACCTTAAACCTCGCCCCGCAAGGCAAAAATTTCCTGACTGCCGATTGGCCTGCGCCTGCCAACGTGAAAACCCTGATTACCACCCGCAACGGCGGCGTGAGCCAAGGCGTGTATCAAAGTTTGAACCTCGGTTCGCACGTCGGCGATGATCCCGATGCCGTGCGCCGCAATCGTGAAATCGTACAGGAACAGATCGAGCTGCCCATCGCCTACCTCAATCAAATCCACAGCACCATCGTCGTCAACGCTGCCGACGCATTGGGCAACACGCCCGACGCCGACGCTTCGGTGGACAACACAGGCAAAGCCGCCTGCGCCGCGATGACTGCCGACTGCCTGCCTGTCTTGTTCTGCGATAAAGCCGGTACGGTCGTCGCTGCCGCACATGCAGGCTGGCGCGGTTTGGCGGGCGGCGTATTGCAAAACACCATTGCCGCGATGAATGTTGCGCCCGTCGAAATCATGGCATATCTCGGTCCGGCTATCGGCGCGGACGCGTTCGAAGTCGGACAAGACGTGTTCGACGCATTTTGCGCGCCCATGCCCGAAGCTGCGGACGCATTCGAAGATATCGGCGGCAGTAAGTATCTTGCCGACATCTACGCGCTGGCGCGTTTGGTTCTGCGCCGCGAAGGGGTGGATATGATTTATGGCGGTACACACTGCACCGTCTTGGAACGCGACACTTTCTTCTCTTACCGCCGCGACGGACAAACCGGCCGTATGGTCAGCCTGATTTGGTTGGCGGAATAATGCGCGGTAAGCCGTGTATCCGATATTTGACTGAGAAAAGTCGTTGTTAAGCGTATCGGTTCCAATATCGTTAAGGTCGTCTGAAAATATCGGTTTCTTAAATTTGAGGAGCGGTTTTCAGACGACCTTTTCGTATAGATGGGTTAAATTCGGTAGGACAGGGCTGCGCTTGCCTGATTCCGTACCCAAGCCGTTTTGTTTTATAGTGGATTAAATTTAAATCAGGACA
>NZ_KV794880.1:20934-27199 GCF_001808875.1 Neisseria sp. HMSC064E01 | reverse complement strand
CGTACTGGTTTAAAGTTAATCCACTATACTATACAATCATATTGCTGCCGACTGCTTGTCTGCTGCGGTCTGCATCGGCATATGGATAGCGTGGACGTCGTTTGCGTTTTGGAAAATGTGGCAAGGTATTTATTTGCCAGCGTTTTTTAAGAATCGGCTAAAGCCCATATCAGTTTGCCCCAGGTCGTCTGAAAATCCTAAAAAGAAAATTCATGTCAAACACCCCATTCTTCAAAACCGACTGTCCGAGCTGCGGCGCGCCTGTTGAGGCGCATTCCGCTTCAGCCGTTACGCTGGTGTGCGGCTACTGCAACAGCATGCTGGTGCGGCAGGATGACAGTATCGTCGATTCCGGACGCGATTCCGCTTTGTTGGAAGATTTCAGCCCGCTGCAAATCGGCACGACAGGGACATACGTTACCCGCCCATTTACCTTGGTCGGACGGCTTCAGGTGCAATACGACGACGGTGTGTGGAACGAATGGTATGCGCTGTTTGATGACGGGCAAACCGGTTGGCTGTCTGAATCCGGCGACCTGTATTCCATGACGCGCTTGGTTGAATCGCCTGAAGTTGTGCCGGAGTTTCACGATGTCGTGCCGGGCGGTTGCAATTTCAATTTCCAAAATAAAAACTTTGTTCCGTCGGATAAACGTGAAATCAGCCTCAGAAAATCGGCGGCGCAGGGCGAATTGCCGTTTAAGCTGACTGAAGACACGACAAGTAAAGTCATAGACTGGCGACACGCCGGCCTTTTCCTGACGATAGATTACGGCGATGATCCTCCCGAAATCTATTACGGCAGTATGGTCGGCCTAAATGAACTGAAACTGCAGAATACCCGTACCGACGACCAAATCCGTGAAACCGCAGGTCGTCTGAAAGGCAGCCATCATTCGGAAAATTGTCCGAATTGCGGATCATCCGTCCATTGGTTGAGCGGTGTCACCGATTTTCTGATTTGCCCGAGTTGCGGCAGCGAATTGGAAGTCGGCAAACAAAAAGCGCGGCTGATTACTGCCAACGCCATGCGTGTGTCGCAGAATAAACTGTTTACCCTGCCTATCGGCAAACAAGGTCGTCTGAATAACAATGATTATTTTGTGATGGGTGCGGTCAGGTATTCCGAGCTGGATCCCGATGCGACTTACGAATATATGTTTGAAGGCAAACGGCGCATGCTGACGCCGGTCGGTTGGTGGGTCGAATACCTGCTTTACAATCCGCAGAAAGGCTTTGCGTGGTTGGTCGAATCGTCAGACGGCGAGTGGAGCCAATCCGAAACGCAAAACAACTGGCCGCGTTTAAACAGCGCCCGCAAACCGCAAGGTTGTAATGAACTTTATTCCTACGGCGGCAAAGTCGAAGTCGCCGCCGGCGCGTTTTACTGGCATATCCGTTCGGGTGATTTGGCGTATTACACCGACTACCAAGTCGGCAGCAACAGCAAACTGTGTGTTGAGCTGACCGAGCACGAGCTGGCATGGAGTAAAAGCACGCGCACGACCTACGGCAAAGTCGCCAGCGCCTTCGGTTTGCAGGCTGAAGCGCCCAAATACACGGCGAAAATGAGCGCGGACGGCGTCGACAACCAATTGAGGCTTGTCATGACCGCCATCTTGGTCGTCGTCAACCTTCCCGCGCTGCTGACCGACGGCAACTCTGCCACACTTTCAGCCATCTTTATAGGAACATGGTTGTTGTGGAGCATGGGCAAAGAAGACGAGGACGAGGATTAATCATGTCGAGAGCCACTTACATCATTTTCAGCACCATTATCATCATCATCTCCATGATCATCAGCTACGGCTCTTCCGATTCCGACGGCTCGCGTATGCACTCCGGCGGCTATTACGGCGGCGGAGGTTTCTCCGGAGGTCATAAATGACCCATATCCCCGGCAACCATGGTCTTTTAGATTTATATGGCTGTGATCAAGCTGTCTTGAAAGACGATGGTCGTCTGAAAACCGTCCTAAAAGCCGCCGCCCAAGCCGCAGAAGCCACCATCCTTGCCGAGCGTTTCCACACCTTCGGCGGGGCAGGCGGCATTACCGGCATCCTGCTTCTCGCCGAATCCCACATCAGCATCCACACATGGCCGGAACACCGCTTCGCCGCCATAGACGCATTTATCTGCGGCGGCATGAAGTTGGAAAAAGTGAAGGAAGTATTGTGCAGGGAATTGGCGGCAGAACGGGCAGTTTGGACGGTAGCGCAACGTGGCGAAGGAATATTGGACGATACGCAGCCGCCAGTAGAACAATGATAGTGGATTAACTTTAAATCAGGACAAGGCGACGAAGCCGCAGATAGTACATCAGGACAAGGCGACGAAGCCGCAGACAGTACAAATAGTACGGCAAGGCGAGGCAACGCCGTACTGGTTT
This sequence comes from Neisseria sp. HMSC064E01, assembly GCF_001808875.1. Lineage (NCBI taxonomy): Bacteria > Pseudomonadati > Pseudomonadota > Betaproteobacteria > Neisseriales > Neisseriaceae > Neisseria > Neisseria sp. HMSC064E01. Next base: position 24,810 of record NZ_KV794880.1, on the reverse strand, counting down.
AAAGTTAATCCACTATAAAACCTGTAAAGGTCGTCTGAAACCAGTCTCAGTCTGTTTTCAGACGACCTCATTTTAAAACCCCAAAAAATATTCCTACTAAGAACATCAAGGAACCAAAATGCACTTACGCACTTCCATCATCCTCTCTTTATCCGCGCTCTCTTTAGGCGCGTGTATCAGCAACCCAAGTTCGGCACCCACCAGTTCTTCATCATCAACACCCATCAACCCATTCGTCAAAGACTACATCTATTATTTCGAGCATCTCGACGAAGCCAAAGCTAAAAACGAACAATGTTTGAAAGACGGCGTGTTTAAAAAGGTGGGCGTTGATATGGAAAACGCCGATGAACGACAAATGATTGCGGAGTATCCCGACGATATTTTGATGCTCAATCCTGGCAACACCGAATTATCCCCCTGTTTCGCCGCATGGACGGCAAACAATGCTGCAGAACCGCTGCGCAAATGGCAGGAGGAAAATGCGAAAAAAGAAGCGACTAATCAAAAATTTGAAAAGCAGGTCAGCCGGTTCAAAGCCGAATGGGAAAAGAAATACGCCAATGAAGATTGGAACACATTCTACCCCGAGGCTTTGCGTAAAGAATCCGTTCAAGCGCGGAATAGAAAAAACCGATTGGAAGATCGGGCCAAAAGAGAAGCCATCGACCGTATTTTTGTCGATAAGGCGACACCGTTTTTGAATGAATTGAAAACAAAAAACATTGAAACACTGACCAAAGAAATTCCACACAGCTGTCGTAAGGGAGTTTGGGACCTTATTCCTTCGTGTAAAGCCTATTATTATGTTTTAAAAGACAAATTCTCAGAAAAAACATTATCCGAATTGGCGGATATGGAAAAACAATATAACGACGCCAAACATCTGTCTGCTCCCGTTCTGTCGGCTGCCTACCGTTCTGCGGTGGAGGGTAATTCAGAAAAAATGGATAAAGCATTAATGCTGGACTATCGCAAACTCAATACCGAATATATGCAATGTACTAAAAAAATCGGCGATAAAATAGCAGCAACAGAGTCCCAGATAAATAACACGGAACATTTCACACCTTCCTTTTATTTAGAACTTTATCCGGAATGCGTCATTACGAATCAAGTCATGGAAAGGTTGGAGCTGCCTACTGATTTAAATAAGGTTATTGACAGCGCGGTTTGGATAAATTTCGGCAAACAAACCCGGGAAACAGAAGCAAACAGCGAAAAAGAATGGAAGCAGTTGGAAAAAACGCCTGAGGTCGCACAAGCCAAAACAATCTTGGCTCAGAAATACGCCCAAACACCTTGGCAAAATTTCATAAGCACCGTAGAAAAAGATAATCCGGTGAATATGGCAGACATTTTCTCGGGTACGGAAGAGGAACCGAAACAGAAACAAAAGCAGCATCAGATAATGGTCATAGCATTGAACCAGGTGTTTACTGACAAAACCCAGCCTCTCGTGGATGAATTAGCGAAAAACAGCATCGATAAACTGATTGCCGAGATTCCTGCCAGCTGTCGCGATGAAGGAAAAATAGATTGGTTAGCAGATAGTCAATGTAAAGTATATTCCCGCGCTCTCTCAAAAAAATTTCAGAATCAGACGTTAGAAGAGCTTTCCGCTTCAAAAGATAAATATGAAAATAAAGATGAAGATGGGTTTTTATTGGTTTACGTAGCCTACTCTTCGGTATTGCATGAAAAAGAGAGAAAACAATACCTTGAACTGAGCAATGATAATACCAAGCGAGAAGCGGCATATAGGCAATGTCTCAAAAATATCAGTGGAATCATCGAAAAATCATATGTTTCAGAAGAGGATAATGGTTCTTCGTATGCTAGGCGGGCGCCGGGATGTCTAGCGTTTAGCTCTGGTCTTCCAGTTGAAGAGTCACGTTTCGACTACTTTACTGAAACGCTGCTTAATAAAAAACGTTTCCAACAAGCATCCGCAGTCAAACAAAATTGATGGAAACATTTCATCAAAAAGGTCGTCTGAAACCGTCTTTACGTTTTCAGACGACCCCATTTTTAAATTTTAAAAATATCCTGCCCAAGGAACTAACAATGCGCTTACGCACTTCCGCCATCCTCGCTTTATCCGCCCTCTCTTTAGGCGCGTGTATCAGTCAACCAAGTTCAATCCCCATCACGCCTCCCGTCAAAGACCGCGTGTATTATTTCCAGCATCTCGACGAAGCCAAAGCTAAAAAAGAACAATGTTTGAAAGACGACGTGTTTAAGAAGGCGGGCGTTGATATAGAAAACACCGATGGACGACAAATGATTGCGGCGTATCCCGACGATCTTTTGATGCTGAACCCTGATAACGCCGAATTATTACCCTGTTTTTCCGCATGGACGGCTGTTGACTCCGCAGAACCGCTTCATGAATGGCAGAAAGAAAATGCGGAAAAAGAAGCGCTTAATCAAAAAATTGAAAAGCAAGCCATGCAATTCAAAACCGAATGGGAAAAGAAATATGCCGATGAAGATTGGAAAACATTCTATTCCAAGGCTTTACATCAAGAATCCGTCCACTCCATAACTGCCGACAGCTCATTGGAAGAACGGGCTAAAAGAGAAGCCATAGACCGCATCTTTGCTGATAAGGCGGAACCGTTTTTGAATGAATTGAAAACAAAAAATATCGAAACACTGACCAAAGAAATCCCGCAAAGCTGCCAGAAGGAAGCTTGGGATCATATTCCTTTGTGTAAAGCTTATTATCATGTTTTAAAAGAGAAATTCTCAGAAAAGACATTATTTGAACTCGTGCAGATAGAATTAAAATATAGCGATGGCGAGCACATGCCTGCTCCTATTTTGACAGCCGCCTACCGCGCCGCCACAGAGGTAGATTGGAAGAACATTGAGAAAACATTGATGTCGGATCACAGCAAACTCGATGCTGAATACAGACAATGCTTTAAACAACTTAAGGACAAAGTGGCGGTAACCCAAGTTGATGAATCCGAACACGAAGACTCTTCCTACTATTATGTGTTTTATCCAGAATGCGCCATTGCGAATCAAGTCATGGAACGGTTGGAGCTGCCTATAAATTTAAGTAAGGCTGTTGACAGAGAAATTTTGGTAAAACGGATTAAACAAAATTGGGAAAAGGAAGAGGGGGAGCAGCCGGAATGGGAGCGATTGGAAAAATCACCTGAAGTTGCAAAAATCAAAGAAATTTTGGTGCAGAAATATGCCCAAATACCTTGGCAAGACTTCGAAAGCATCATGAAAAAAGACCATTCACGCATGGTAGCTGATGCATTGGGTACGGAAAAGTGGAAGCCAGTATCAATTGACATCGCATTAGGACAGGTACTTGCTGACAAAATCAAGTCTGCAGAGGATGAGTTGCAGAAAAAAAGTATTGATAAATTGATTGCTGAAGAAGCAGAACATTGTAGTAGTGGTAAAGCATCAATAAACTGGGTAAAAGGCGTATCATGCCAAATGTATTTCCGTGTACTCTTTAAAAAATTTCAGGATCAGACTGTAGAAGAACTCCTGATTTCAAAAGAAAAATATGAAGAAGAGTTTCCAAGAATTGGGATGCTTTATAGGTCAGTATTGGATGAAAAAAAGAAAAAACAGTACATCGAGTGGATGAGAGACAATGCCAAACAAGAAGCGGTATATAGGCAATGTCTCAAAAATATCAGTGGCATCATTCAAGAATCAGACGTTTCAGAAGAGGATAATGGATTTTCGTATGTTTCGCGGGATCCGGTATGTAAAAACATCAAAGGGTCTGTATTTTTTGATGGGGAACGAATTGATTTTTTCATTGACACCCTGCTTAATAAAAAACGTTTCCAACAAGAGTCCGCAATCAAACAAAATTGATGGAAACATTTCATCAAA
>NZ_KV794880.1:0-20834 GCF_001808875.1 Neisseria sp. HMSC064E01 | reverse complement strand
CAAACAAAATTGATGGAAACATTTCATCAAAAGGTCGTCTGAAACCGTCTTGATGTTTTCAGACGACCTGTCAGAACCCTAAACCGACATTCAACCTCATGCCGACACGCCGTCAATTTCTCAGTTATACCGCCGCGCTTGCCGCCGCGTCCTCTTTCTCTTGGCTGACTTACCAACGCCTCAACCGCAAACCGCCGGTTTCCGTCAACCGCGTCGGGCTGCCGTTGGGGCATTTGTTGCGCGACGGGAAATTGCTCAGCCCGCCGAGCCGCCGTTACGAATGCAATACGTTGATACTCGGCGGCGGCGCGGCGGGGTTGGGGGCGTTGTGGTATTTGGCGAAACATGGTCATCGCGATGTATTGCTGGCGGAAGGGTTCGATCGCAACGGCAACAATGCCGCCTACGCCGCTTCAGACGGCCTGCAAGCGCCGAGTGGCGCGCATTATCTTGCGTTGCCGTCGAAAGAGAGCGCGTATGTGCGCGAGATGCTGGCGGATTTTGGTATCTTGCAATCGGACGGCAGTTTCAGGGAAACCGATTTGGTTTACGCGCCCGAGTCGCGCCTTTTGTATCAGGATAAATGGCAGGAACACCTGTTGCCGAAGGAAGATGCGGATTCCAAACGCTTTTTTGATTTAATCGATCGTCTGAAACAGGCTTACGGCAGCGACGGCAAAAAGATTTTCGCCATTCCGATAGCCCTGTCTTCGGCAGACGAAACGTGGCGCAAACTTGATAAGCTGACGTTCAAACAATGGCTTGCGCAAGAAGGCTACACCTCGCCCGAACTTTTGTGGTATCTCGATTACTGCTGCCGCGACGATTACGGGCAGGGCATAGCGCAAGTATCCGCCTTCGCCGGACTGCATTACTTCGCTGCCCGCAACAGCGCGGAAACCGTCCTGACCTGGACTGAAGGTCTGGCGCACCTTTCCGAAAACCTGCGCCGCCATGTCGGTTTGCAGGAAGGTTGGCAATGGTCGTCTGAAAACCGTATCCGCCTAGACCAACCCGCTTCCGTCAACGCTTCCGCCGTCAAAATCAAACCGCTTTCAGACGACCGTATCGAAGTTTGGCTGCGCGACAATTCAAGCGGCGAAACCGTCGCCCTGACCGCGCAACACGTTATCTCCGCCATGCCGCTGATGGTTGCCGCCCGCATCGTCGAAAATCCTGCGCAATACGGTTTGGACATTCCCGAATACGCCCCGTGGTTGGTCGCCAATTTCGAATTGCACAGCTTCCCGAAAGAAAAAAACAACAGCGAAACGGCGTGGGATAACGTCATCTACGGCACTCAAGGACTCGGCTACGTCGTCGCCACCAACCAGCTCATCCGCGTCGCCCGCCCCGAGCGCACCATCTTCACCGCCTACGCCGCGCTCAACCACGACACCCCGCAAGCCGTCCGCCGCCAACTGCTCGAAGCCACCGACGAAGAACTGCGCGACTTCGCCGCCAAAGACTTGATCGCCGCCTATGGAGAAGGCTTTTGGCAGCACGTTTCACACGTCGATATTACGGTACGCGGACACGGCATGAGCGTACCGAAAACCGGTTATCTGAACGACGAGTCTTTGTTAAAAATCAGAAACCGAGCGTCAGGATTGCTGTTTGCACACAGCGATTTGAGCGGTTATTCGGTATTTGAAGAAGCTTTGTATTGGGGCGTGGAAGCGGCGCGGAAGGTGTTGGAACGGAGGGATGGTTGATTTTTATGTTGGTTGGATTATTTCTCGTCTCACCTGGCGCGGATGCCAAATAATCAGTGCTATAATCCCGCTTCGTTTGAATATTTAAATCTCAAAGGAAACCGTATGAAATCTCTGAGTTTTTCCCTAATGCTTGCTTTGGGCTTGGGCAGCACTGCCTTTGCCTATGCGGAAAAAAGTTTGCCTCTCAATGAAACGGGCTGTATCGACCAACCGCTGAAGGTCAAACGCGGCGAGGTGTACAGCTTTAAGGTGACGGAAGGCAATGGTTTGATGCTTTCATTCGCGCCCGTCAGCCCGAATGTTGTCGTGAAAGACCCGAAAGGCAAACGCGTTGCTTTGGAAGTGGGCGCGGACGGCGATACGCCTGAAGACCGCTTCAGCTTTGCCGAAATCGACCAAAAAGGACGCTACACCATCCGCTTCCCCCGCGCGGGCAAGATTGATTCTTTGTGCGTCAACGCCGCCAATTAGGATAAACATCAAGCCGCATCATATTTGAGAGGGTTTGTTTGCGGTCATGAAAAAGGTCGTCTGAAAAACAGTTTTTGAGAACTGTTTTTCAGACGACCTAGTTATAGTGGATTAAATTTAAATCAGGACAAGGCGACGAAGCCGCAGACAGTACAGATAGTACGGCAAGGCAACGCCGTACTGGTTTAAAGTTAATCCACTATATCGTTGAGGCAAAGCCGGAAGCGGTTTATTCGGCTGATTCCCCGATAATCAATACCGCGTTGCTGCCGCCGAAGGCGAAAGACGAGCTGGCGACGATGCGTTTTTCAGACGACCATGTGCTGTTGCCGTCGGTCAGGGCGATGGCGGGCAGTTCGGGATCGGGGATGTCGTCCCACTGTTGCGGCGGCAGTTTGCCTTGAGGATTGCAGCCGCGGTCGGCGATGCCCCAGGCGAATGCGGCTTCGATGGCACCGGCGGCGCCGAGCGTGTGTCCGGTTTGCGGCTTGGTCGAAGTGCAGAAGGTTTGGCTGCCGAACACGTCGGCGACGGCGCGGCTTTCCATGCTGTCGTTGTGTTTCGTGCCGGTGCCGTGCAGATTGATCCAACCGATGTCCTGCGGCTGCAAACCGGCATTTTTCAATGCTGCTTCAAAAGACTGCGCCGCGCCCAAACCGTCGGGGCGGGGCGAGGACATATGATAAGCGTCGCTGCTTGCGCCGTAGCCCAACAGCTGCATTGTGCCGCCGAAATCGGCGTCGCGGGTCATGACGAAGGCGGCTGCTGCTTCGCCGATATTGATGCCGTTGCGGTTGGCGGAAAACGGGTTGGCGAGGTCGTCTGAAAGCACTTCCAACGAGGCGAAACCGTTGATGGTCAAGGGCGACAGGGTATCGACGCCGCCACAAATAACCGCGTCGCACAAACCCGCACGCAACAGCCGCGCCGCGCTGATTAAGGCGCGCGCGCCCGATGTGCAGGCGGTGGAAACGACGTAGCACAGACCGTGAATGCCGTAAACGTGTGCAACAAATTCAGAAGGCGACGCCATTTCGTGTTGAAGCTGGTTGAACGGTTTGTCCGTCCAGCTGCCGCCGTCGGCAACGTGTTGGAACAAGGGCATATTTTCATCTGCGCCGCTGGTGGACGTACCCATGATGACGGCGGTTCGCGCCGCGCCATAACGGCGGACGGCGGCATGGATGTCGTCTTCAATCTGCTCCAACGCGTGCCACAACAATTGGTTGTTGCGGCTGCGGTATGCGGGGGGCAGGTCTTCGGGCAGAGGGCGCAGCGTTTCGCTTACCGCGCCGAATGCGAAGGTTTTGCCTTTGACCCATTGGTCGGAAAACGTCAGCGGCGAAGTTTCAGACGGTGTCAGCAGTGCATTGATATGGGTTTGCAGACCGCTGCCGAGCGCGCTGGTGACGGCGGGGCGGCTGAGATAAACGGGGGTTTTCATCATTCTTCTTCTTTAATCGGGCTGACGGTCCAACGTGTTTTGTCGGGGAAGGCAATCACGAAACGTTCGTTATCGTGTGCGACGCACCATAAATCTTGTTCTTTATAACGGAATACGGCGCCGTTGCCGTCGGGGCAGAATGTGTTGTGTTCGGATGTTTTTTGCTCCACTTCGGGATACAGTGTGGCGGCGCGGTCGGCGGCAAGCAGCGGCAGCAGCGCGGCAAACAGGCGGCGCGAAGCGGAATTGGGCATGATAAAGCCATCGTTTTTCCAGCCTTTCGTGCCGACAAACTGGCGCGATACGGGCGCACCCAGCGCATCGGTTTGCACGAAGCGGATGCCCTCCGGAAGCTGCTCGACCGCCAGCAGGCTGGTTTGGGCGGCATTGCCCGAAGCGTCAGTCTGCTCAAGCTTGAACCACAAACCCGATTGCTCAAGCGGCGGCATGGTTTGCGGATGGGGTAGGGAAGGGGAAAGGGCGCAGGCACTGAGGGTCAGCGCGGCAAGGGCTAGGCTTGGAAATCGCATGGGGTTCCTTTGTCGGTGCGGAGGAAGGAAGTATTGTAACCGATGTCGGACAGTATTTCAGACGACCTTTCAGGGGTCGTCTGAAAATATATAGTGGATTAACTTTAAATCAGGACAAGGCGACGAAGCCGCAGATAGTACATCAGGACAAGGCGACGAAGCCGCAGACAGTACAGATAGTACGGCAAGGCAACGCCGTACTGGTTTAAAGTTAATCCACTATAAAACAGCTTACCCCAGTGGACAACGATTGGCGCACTGGGGCGGAAGCGGTTGCAAAAGGGCGTCGGTTGTTCCCTTATTCGATTTTCAGATCGCCGACCAAAGCCGCCAGCGTGGACAGGCGTTGTTCGGATTTTGCCACGAACGGATTTTCAGTATCCCATGCGTAGCCTGCCAAAATGGAAGAAATCATGCGGCTGATTTCAGGGCTGCGGTTGGGCGCGTACACGACGTTTTGGAAGCGGAAATCGTACCAGCCGTCGACGTAAGTGCGGAACGCGTTCACACCGATCATCAGCGGTTTGGCAAATTCGGCATCCCAGTCCACCGTGTTGCCTTCAAGCTGTTTTGCCAACAGGTCGGCGGCGAGTTTGGCTGAGTGCAGCGCGATGGTGACGCCTGATGAGAACACGGGGTCGAGGAACTCGGCGGCATTGCCCAACAGCGCGAAATGTTTGCCGTGCAGCGATTTGACGTTGGCGGAATAGCCTTGGATGGAGCGGAACGGAAAGTCGTTTTCCCAGACGGCTTTGTCCAGAATTTCTTTCAGCATCGGGCATTCGTAGACAAATTTTTTCAACACGGTTTCCGATTCGCCCGCGAGTACGTCGGGCGTGCCGACCACGCCGATGGAGCAGCGGTTGTCGCCGAAGGGAATCAGCCAAATCCACACGTCGCGGTGTTGCGGGTGGGTGGTAATCAGGATTTTGCTGCGGTCGAATTTCGGGTTGGTGATGTTGTCGTCGATGTGGGTGAAATGCGCTTGGCGCGGCGGCAGGTGTGACGGCGTTTCCAAGTCCAGCAGGCGCGGCAGCACGCGGCCGTAGCCGCTGGCGTCCAATACGAATTTCGCGGTCAGCTCGTAGCTCTCGCCCGTGTCGGCTTCCACGCTCAAACGGGCAAAGTCGCCGCTGTTGTCGAATGCGGTTACGCCGTGTCCGAAACGCACTTCCACGCCTTGTTTGGCGGCTTCGTCGATCAGGATTTTGTCGAAAATACCGCGGCGCACTTGGTAAACCGTGCCGGGACCGTCTGAAAATTTTTCAGTGAAATCAAATTCGGTATAACGGCTGCCCCATGAAAACGCCGCGCCGTTTTTAAACTGAAAGCTGGGTTCGGCGCGAACGGCGTCGGCAAAACCGGCTTCTTCCAGCATTTCCATGCAGTGCGGCAGCAGGCTTTCGCCGATGACGAAGCGTGGAAAGTGCTGTTTTTCCAATACGCAGACTTTATAACCTTTTTTGTGAAGCAGGGCGGATGCTACCGAGCCTGCAGGACCTGCGCCGATCACGGCGACATCGAATTGAGGTGCGGACATTTAAATATACTTTCAAAACATAACAAAATAAAACGGTCGCTATTCTACTCCTTAATAGACTTATCTGAAATGAATTTTAAAGGCGACATCATGACCAAGATGAAATGGTTGCATAAACGACAACAGCCTTATATCGGGATAGGGCGGATTGCGGCTTGACATGGATGGTTTTGTTGTCAATTTGTCTGATAAAAAGGTCGTCTGAAAACCTAAAACCAAGGTTTTCAGACGACCTCTTGCCGTTTTCAGTTAATCAATCCTCCGCCTTCGGCTCGGGAACGTCAAACACCTGACGCAGGTAGGCGAGGAAGGTGTTGTTGGTAGTCATGGTTTTGCCCGGGGAGTCGGAGAGTTTGGCGACGGACTGACCGTTGCACTCAACGAGTTTCAAAACGATGTTCAGCGGGGTATGGCCCATGTCGTTGGTGAGGTTGGTGCCGATACCGAAGCTGGTTTTGAAACGGTCTTTGAAATATTGGTGCAACGCCCACGAGCGTTCGATGTCCAGCCCGTCGGAGAAGGTCAGCATTTTGGTGCGGCTGTCGATTTTGAGTTTTTTGTAGTGGGCGTGCGCTTTGTCGCCCCATACATAAGGGTCGCCGCTGTCGTGGCGCAGACCGTCGAAGAGTTTGGCGAAATAGAGGTCGAAGTCGCGCAGGAAGGCATCCATGCCGACCACGTCGGTCAGCGCGATGCCGAGGTCGCCGCGGTATTCGTGTACCCAGCTTTCGAGGGCGGCTTTTTGGAAATTGCGCAGGCGCACGTCAAGGGCTTGGAAGGCTTGGAGGAACTCGTGCGCCATTGTGCCGATGGGGGTGATGCCGATTTTTTTGGCGAGATAAACGTTGCTGGTACCGCGCACGATGTCGGGGGCGGCTTCAAGCAGGGTGCGGATGACGTGTTCCTGCCAATCAAGGGTGTAGCGGCGGCGGGTGCCGAAGTCGGAGATGAGAAACGGCGGATCGTCGGGGTTTTGCGCGGCGGAGATTTCTTTGAGGCGTTGCGCTTTGGCTTGGAGGCGGCGTTCGCCTTCTTCAATGACGGCTGGAGTTTCGAGACGGCGGAAGTAGAGTTCGTTGACGATGGCGAGGATGAAGATTTCAAAGAACATCGCCTGAATCATAGGCCCTTCGATGCGGATGTTCAGACGACCTTCTGAATCGGGGCTGACTTTGACGAAGCGGCGTTGGAGTTGGAAGAGTTCGAGATAGTCGACAAAGTCGCTTTTGATGAAGCGCAGGCTGCGCAGGTAATCGAGTTCGTCGTGGGTAAAGCGCAGTTGGCAGAGCGCGTCGAGTTCTCGTTCCAAGTCGCTTTGGATGTCGGCAAGCGGGTAAACCATGTCTTTGTTGCGACAGCGGAACTCGTAAAGGCTGTGGGTTTGGGGGAATTGGTGCAGTATCACCTGAAGCATGGTGAACTTGTACAGGTCGGTGTCGAGCAGGGAGCGGATAACGGGCGTTTGAGGTGCGGTCATGGCTTTTCTCTCGTTCAGCGTAAATGTAAAGCATTATTAGAACACGGTTAGACGGACGGGTGTTACTTTTTTTGACCGGGGTAATGCTGAAAAGGTCGTCTGAAATCTTTCAGACGACCTTTTTCTTCATATAAAACCGACATCAATTATTTGTCCACAACGATTTTGGCTGCCTGTTCGTCAGGCGAGGGTTCGTATTGTGTGGATTCGTCGCCGTAATACAGTACGCCGAGTTTGATGGGGATGCGGCCTTGCGATTTGCGGTGGGCATTGGAGTCGCGCAGGGAGTAGGCGCAGCCGCAGTATTCCTGCTGGTAGAAGTGTTCTCGTTTGCTGATTTCGATCATGCGCGCGCTGCCGCCGCCTTTGCGCCAGTTGAAATCCCAATAAACGACGTCGTCGTAAGGTGCGGCGGCGCGGTGGCCGCAGTCGTTGATTTGCGCCATGTTTTTCCAGCGGGAAATGCCCAGCGAGCTGGTGAAGACGGGGAAGCCGTTTTCGTGGGCGTATTGGGCGGCTTTTTCGAAACGCATGTCGAAACACATGGTGCAGCGGATGCCGCGTTCGGGTTCGAATTCCATACCTTTGGCTTTGGCGAACCATTCTTTGCGGTCGTTTTCGTAGTCGTCGTCTTTGTCAATGAAGGGGATGCCGAATTTGTCGGCGAAGCGCATGTTTTCTTCTTTGCGCAACATGTATTCTTTGAGCGGGTGGATGTTGGGGTTGTAGAAGTAGATGGTGTAGTCGATGCCGCTGGCGAGCATGGCTTCCATGACTTCGCCGCTGCACGGGGCGCAGCAGGAATGCAGCAGGACTTTTTTATGGCCGCCGGGCGGGACGAGGACGGGGCGGTTGATGTCGGTAACGATGGGGCTGGTTTTGTCGTTCATGATCGGGGTGTTCCGTTTCGGTGTTTCAGACGACCTTTGGGTTTTATAGTGGATTAACTTTAAACCAGTACGGCGCTGCCTCGCCTTTCCGTACTATCTGGATTTTGGGGAATTTTGCAAAGGTCTCTATCTGTACTATCTGCGGCTTCGTCGCCTTGTCCTGATTTAAATTTACTCCACTATATGGGTCGTCTGAAAGGGTTGTGGTGTGGTTATTGGATGGGTTTGTTTTGTTTTTTGGCTGCTTTGCCGTCTTTGGGGTCGGGTGGCGGCGGCTCGGCGAAGATGCTTTCGGGGTTGGGGTGTGCGGCAAATTCTTGCAGCAGTTTTTGGTAGTCTTGGGACTGTTTCATCAGCTCCGCCGCGGCGGTCCGCAGGTTGTCCACGTCTTCGGGCGGGAGGTAGAAGCTGGTGGGGATGTTTAACACTTTGTCGCGCAACGCGGAGGGCGGCAGGTCTTTGAGGTTGAGACTGACGAAGGAAAAGCTGATTCCGTCGCCGTTTTGTCGGCTGGCTTCGTTGCGCTTGTCGACAAAGGCGCGGAAGCGGCGTTGGGATTCTTGGGTGTATTGGTCGATGGGGATGTTGACGATGGCAGTAACGACGTCGCGGAATCCGGGTACGGCGGCGGTTTTGTCCATATTGCTGCTGATTTGGTTTTGGGCGTTGACGCTGATGACGACGATGTGGCGCAGGTTGCGGCTGCGGATTTGTTGTTCCAACACTTTGTCGGGATACATTTCGGTCATGTCTAAGAGGCTGCGCATGCCGAGGTTGTCGGTCAGCCCGCCGTCTATCAGGTGGATGTAGGGACGGGTTTTGCTGTCGCTGTATTTGTTGAACCTGTCTTTAAACTCTTGATAGGTGGCGTTTTGCTGCTTTTGGGACTCGAGACCGGTCATTTGCAGCTGCGGCGGCAGGGTGTAGCCGCAGTTGCCGCCGTTGTTGTTGAGGGTAATCGGGGCGAATATCATGGGCACTGCGCTGGAGGCGGCAACGGCGCGGGCCAGGCGCAATCTGCCCAAGTCGATACACATGGGGTCGAAGTATTCTTGCGTGAAGTTCAGGCGTTCGCCCGCGCCCATGTCGGTGGCGGAAATGATGGCGAACGGGCCTTTGCCGTGCATTTCCAAATCGCGGAAGGTGGCTTTGCCGAAAAGGTGGTTTTCAAACTGCTCCTGCAAGAGGTCGCCGCGTCCGTATTCGGGTGAGGCGAGGCGGGGCAGGTTGGTCATGGAAAAGGCTTGTTTGACGACTTGGCGTTGGAAGTTTTGGTGAAGGAAACGCTTGTAAAACATGGGGATGGTTTCTTCGCCTTTGAGCGCGAAGTAGGCGGCGAGGACGGAGCCGCCGGATACGCCGACCACCAAATCGACATTGGACATCAGCGACTTGCTTTTGCCGCCGATGGTAACTTTTTGCTGTTGAAGCTGTTCCAACACGCCGTAGCCCAACGCCGCCGCGCGCGTGCCGCCGCCGGAGAGCATCAGGATGATGAAGGTGTCGTCTTCTTCGCGCCGAAACTGGCTGGTTTCAAAACGATAGCCTTGGTTCATATCAATTTTATTGATGGTGGCGACAGGCTGGTACTTGACCAGCGAGCAGGCAGACAGCGCGGTCAAGGTAAAGGCGGTCAGGACGGTTTTGAACGGGCGTTTCGGCATGGAAGTTTGGTTGTGAAACAAAAGAGCTTGATTATAATGGATTAAATCGGTTTTCGATACCTGCCGGCGGGTTAAGGCGATGCCGCAGCGTAGATTGAAAGGTTTTCAGACGACCTTGGTTCATTCCGCAATCGGACAGGTCGTCTGAAAAATAAAATCAGGTTTAAGGCTTGTCCGCCTTGTCTCCGATTTTGCCTTCTTTGCCTTGAAGCAGGTTTTGGATATTGCTTTTATGGCGGTACAACACCAGCACGGCGATGACGACGGTCGCCCAAGCCCAAGAAGGGTAGGGCATCAGCCAGAAGGCAACGAGCGGCGCGGCTACGGTGGCGGCGAGCGCGGCGAGTGAGGACACTTTAAAGCCGAACGCCATCACCAGCCAAATTGCCGCGCAAACCAAAGCCGTTGCAGGAGAAAGCGCCAGCAGTACGCCCAACGCAGTCGCCACGCCCTTGCCGCCTTTAAAGCCGAAAAACAGCGGCCACATATGTCCGACCAACGCGGCGACGGCAACCACCGCTATGGTGATGTCCGACAGATTCAAAGCATCTTGCAGACAGCGTGCCAAAACCACCGCCACCAGACCTTTGAGCGCGTCGCCCAGCAAAGTCAGCGCCGCCGCTTTTTTCTTGCCGCTGCGCAAAACATTGGTCGCGCCGGGGTTGCCCGAGCCGTAAGTGCGCGGATCGTCCATGCCGTAATATTTGGAAACAATGACGGCAAACGACAGCGAACCGATTAAATAAGCTGCGATAACGGCGGATACATTGAACATTTCAGATGCTTTACTTAAAATGGGACGCTCATTTTATCAAAAAAACAGGCAGGCAAATGGACAAAATCTTTTTACGCGGCATGAAGGCGGACACCCTGATCGGCGTGTACGACTGGGAACGCGAACGCCCCCAAACCCTGATTTTGGACTTGGACATCGGCATCCCCGAACAAAGCGGTCAAGACGACCACATCGGCAATACCGTCCATTACGGCGAAGTCTGCGAAGCCGTCAGGGCAAGCCTTGCCGAACAAAGCTTCCTCTTGCTCGAATCATTGGCGGAACACATCGCCAAACTCATCCTCGACAATTTCGGCGCGTTGAGTGTGCGCGTCAAAATCATCAAGCCCGGCATCCTGCCCGATGTCAAAGAAGTCGGCATTGAAATCGAACGCAGCAGGGTTTGAAGCAGCACAAACGTTTTAGCGAAACCCGCTTCGCTCCCTTTCAGACGAGCCTTTTCATGACTCAAGAGGTCGTCTGAAAGCGCGGCTTCAAAGAAGTTAAAACCCATTCCCGATTTTCAGACGACCCCGTATCAAACTTTACAAAGAGAACACGCAAATGGATTTGAAAGAAACCAAACTCAGCAGCGAGCCGATTTATCAAGGCTCATTTGTTACTATCAACCGCGACAAAGTCCGCCTGCCCAACGGCAACGAAAGCCAGCGCATCGTCATCCGCCATCCCGGCGCGGCCTGCGTTTTAGCGGTTACCGAAGAGGGCAAAGCCGTACTCGTGCGCCAATGGCGTTACGCCGCAGACGCTGCCACGCTCGAGCTGCCCGCCGGCAAACTCGATGCAGGCGAAGACCCCGCCGAATGCGCCCTGCGCGAGCTGGCGGAAGAAACCCCGTACACCGCTGACCGCGTCAAACTTATCAGCAGCTTCTACACCGCCATCGGCTTCTGCGACGAAAAAATGTACTTCTACCAAGCAGAAGGCGTGCGCCTCGGCAGCACTCTGAGCAACGATGAAGACGAAATCACCGAAACCGTCCTGATGAGCAAGGAAGAAGCCCGCACCGCTTTGGCACACAACGAAATCAAAGACGGCAAAACCCTAATCGGCCTGCAATATTGGCTGATGCAGGATTGATGTGAAAAGGATGTAAAAAGGTCGTCTGAAAAGCAGGTTGCACGTTTTCAGACGACCTTTCTGCAAACCGGCTGCATAGCAATACCCATAAAACCGACGGATTTCAAATTCAAAAAATAAAATATAACGAATTGTTTTTAAGAAGTTTTAGGTGAATTTCTTCAATCTGAGACCTTTGTATCCCAAAAAAAACCTAAATGACTTGATGGAAATTTAGGGGGGATTTTGCAAAGGTCTCAATTTAGAAAACTTAAAAAACCGTCCGCTTTTATGTTAAGATTCTATTAATTTTTATTTACTAAACAAAATCTTATGGCAATCAAAAAAAATCAGCTTTACGCATCGCTTTGGGCCGGCTGCGACGAATTGCGCGGCGGCATGGATGCGAGCCTTTATAAAGACTATGTCCTTACCCTATTGTTTTTAAAATACGTTTCCGACAAACACAAACACGGCGGCGGCATGATAGAGCTGCCCGTCGGCACGACTTTTGACGACATCGTTAATCTCAAAAATACCGTTGACATTGGCGACCGCTTGAATAAGATAATCGCCCAAATTGCCGAAGCCAACGACTTGAAAGGCGTGATCGACGTTGCCGACTTCAACGACGAAGACAAACTGGGTAAAGGTAAGGAGATGATCGACCGTTTGAGCAAACTGGTCGGCATTTTTGAAAAGCTCAACCTTTCCTCTAACCAAGCCGAAGACGACGATTTATTAGGTGATGCCTACGAATACCTGATGCGCCATTTTGCGACCGAGTCGGGCAAATCTAAAGGGCAGTTTTACACGCCTGCCGAAGTCTCGCGCATTATGGCGAAGATTATCGGCATCGGTGCGGATTGCCCGTCCAGCACCAGCGTGTACGACCCGACCTGCGGCTCGGGTTCGCTGTTGCTCAAAGCTGCCGCACAAGCCAACAATCAAATCAGCCTGTACGGTCAAGAAAAAGATGTGGCGACCGCATCCCTTGCCCGTATGAATATGATTTTGCACAACAACGAGACCGCCGAAATCAACACCGGCAACACCTTGTCCGATCCATCTTTCCGTGATGAAAAAGGTCGACTGAAAACTTTCGATTTTGCCGTTGCCAATCCGCCTTTTTCCAGCAAGAACTGGACGAGCGGCATCACGCCGGCTGATGACCCATTTGAGCGGTTCAGTTACGGCATACCGCCTGATAAAAACGGCGATTACGCCTTTTTGCTGCATTTGCTCAAAAGCCTGAAACCAAGAGGCAAAGGCGCGATTATTCTGCCGCACGGCGTGCTGTTTCGCGGCAATGCCGAAGCGCGTATCCGTACCGAATTGCTCAACCTTGGTCTCATCAAAGGCATTATCGGGTTGCCTGCCAACCTGTTTTACGGCACAGGCATTCCTGCCTGCATCATCGTGATCGACAAAGAACACGCCCAAACTGCCCAGTTTGCCGAAGATGGCTCGCGGCAAGTCATTAGTGGTGGTAGCGTGTTTATGATTGATGCATCGCAGGGCTTTATCAAAGACGGCAATAAAAACCGTCTGCGCGAACAAGACATTCATAAAATCATCGACACCTTCACCAAGCAGGCGGAAATTCCCCATTACAGCCGCATGGTGCATTTAAGCGAAATCGCCGACCAAGATTACAATCTCAACCTACCGCGTTATATCGACAGCGGCGAAGCCGAAGACATCCAAGACCTTGCCGCGCACCTTTACGGCGGCATTCCCGAATATGATATGGATGCGCTGGAAGCCTATTGGCAAGTCTTAGGTCGTCTGAAAAACGAGTTGTTTGACGAACAAGAAGGACGCTTCATTGCCAAAATCGAAAGCAGCCAAATCAAAGCCCATATTTTGGCGCACCCCGATTACGCTGCCTTCAAAGCCGAGCATTTAGCCAAATTTGCCGCGTGGCACACTCAAAACGACCTTGCTGCCATCCAGCCAGGCAGCCGACCAAGCAAACTTATCCAGCAATGGAGCGAAAGCCTACTGGACGCGTTCAAACCAAGCAGCTTGATTGAAGAATATGATTGCTACCAAATCCTGATGGATTACTGGGCGGAAACCCTGCAAGACGATGTTTATTTCATTGCCCAAGACGGTTGGCTAGCGGTCAAGGATTTGGCAGAAATCACCAAAGAAAGCGATGATGCCGCCAATTTGACCGTCGTCTTTGAGGAAACCGAAACCGACAAAAAAGGCAAAACCAAAATCAAACGCATTAGTAAAAAATACCGCAGTGAAGTAATAGCCCCTGAACTGATTGCCCATCGCTATTTTTCAGACGACCTTGCTAAGCTGGAAGAAAAACAAAGCGAGCTGGAGCGCCTAAGCCAAGAATTGGAAAGCCATTTGGAAGAACACGGCGGCGAAGAAGGCGTACTGAATGACGTGCTGGACGCAAAAGGCAAACTTTCCGCCAAACTGTTGAAGGCAGTATTGGAAGAAGATGACATAGAAGAAGACGAACGAGCTATTTTGCAAACTGCCCAAACATTGATGACGCAGGAAAAAACAGCCAAAGATGCAGTCAAAACCCAAAGCGAAGCACTAAACCTTGCCATTTTCAAACAATTTGGCCAACTTTCCGAAGAGAAAATCAAGCAGCTTGTCGTCAAAGACAAATGGCTTGCCACGCTGCAAAGCCGAATCGAAAACCACTTGGAAAATGCGATTCAACAGCTTATCAGCCGCTTGAACACGCTGGAAGACCGTTACCGTAGCCCGATGGCTGAGCTTGCCCAAGAAGTAGAAATATGGCAAAGCAAAGTGGATGCACACCTAAAAAATATGGGCTTTGGAGGCTGAAATGGCGACACAAACAGGCTATAAGGTGAGCGAGTTGGGCATGATTCCACAGGATTGGGATGTTGTGGAATTTGGAGAGGTTGTAGAATTATTTTCGAGTGGATCAACACCTTCTAGAAGTCAGCCACAATTTTTTAAAGGCAACAATTTATGGATAACTAGTGGTGAACTTAATTATTGCGTAATTACAGATACGATTGAAAAAATTTCTGATAGTGCGATTGAACAAAGCAATTTAAAGAAGCATCCAGTTGGTACATTTTTGATGGCAATCACAGGACTGGAAGCTGCAGGTACTCGTGGATCTTGCGCTATTGTTGGAGCACCTGCAACTACAAATCAGTCTTGTATGGCAATTTATCCTAATGAGCGTTTAAAAACAGAATTTTTATATCAATGGTATGTATTAAATGGTAACCAACTTGCATTTAAGTATTGTCAAGGAACCAAACAATTAAGTTATACAGCTAGCTTATTAAAAAAAATTCCTGTTCTATTACCTAAATCCACCTCCGAACAAACCGCCATCGCCACCGCATTAAGCGACACCGATGTGCTGATAAGCAGTCTGCAAACGCTTATCGCCAAAAAGAAGGCAATCAAGCTCTCGGTAATGCAAAACCTACTTAGTGGCAAAATCCGCCTCCCCGAGTTTGCACAACGCCCCGACGGTTCGCCCAAAACCACACACCAAACCGAACTGGGTTGCGTGCCTGAAGATTGGGCAGTGGTGGAATTGGGAAAAAGATTTGAGACTTTTTCAGGTGGAACCCCGTCAACATCCATAAAAGGTTATTATGGTGGTGATATTAAATGGATTACATCAAGCGATTTAAATAAAGGAATTATTTACGATGTAGAGAATACAATTACTGAATTAGGTTTTCAAAACTCATCAGCAAAGAAAGTAAAGAAAGGCACTTTGCTTTTAGCTTTATATGGTGCAACTGCTGGCGTAGTTGGCATTACGAAAATTGATGCGACCATTAATCAAGCTGTTCTTGCAATCATTCCTAAAAGAGATAGCTCATTATTTTTATATTATTGGTTATCTTTCAACAAGAACAAAATTATTGAAACTTATGCGCAAGGTGGACAAGCTAATTTAAGCGGGGATATTGTTAGAGCATTTAATATAGCTATTCCAAAATCCACAACCGAACAAACCGCCATCGCCCAACTGTTAAGCGATATGGATGCAGAAATCGAGGCGTTAGAAGGTCGTCTGAAAAAAACGCAGTCGCTTAAACAGGGTATGATGCAGGCGTTGCTCACAGGCAAAATCCGCCTGCCGCTAGAATAAAAATTAAGGAAGAAACTATGACCATCGACATCGGACAATCGGAACGCACCACGCAAAACCGTGTGGTGGCGTTGTTTTGTGAAAAACTGGGCTACCGCTATTTGGGCAACCTGCAAGGCTTGGCGAATAAAAATATCCGTGAGGCGGATTTGTTGGCGTGGCTTGCCAAGCGGGGCGTTTCGGACGCGCTCGCCCAAAGTGCGGTCAAATCGTTGCAAAGTTTGAACCATCTGGGCGGCGGCAGACGGCTTTATGATGCCAACGGTGATATTTATCAGCTTTTGCGTTATGGAGCAAAAGTAAAAACGGGAGTCGGCGAACAGACGCAGACGGTGTGGCTGGTGGATTGGGAAAATCCGCAGAATAATGATTTCTCAGTTGCTGAAGAAGTGAGCATCCCAGGTTCACAATATGACAAACGCCCGGACGTGGTGTTGTATCTTAACGGTATTGCGGTGGCGGTGTTGGAGTTGAAACGCTCTTCGGTGTCGGTTTCTGAAGGGATAAGACAAAATATCGCCAATCAGCAGCGGGAATTTTGCGAAACATTTTTTACTACCGTGCAGCTTTTGTTTGCAGGGAACGACAGCGAAGGCTTGCGCTACGGCGTGATTGAAACGCCCGAAAAGTATTATCTGAAGTGGAAAGAAGACGGAGCGCCCGACAATTTGGGCGATTTGGATGCTGATTTGTGCTGTATGTGCGAAAAAATCCGCTTTTTGGAAATATTGCACGATTTTATGGTGTTTGATAATGGAGCAAAAAAAACCTGTCGTCCGAATCAGTATTTCGGCATTAAGGCGGCTCAGGCGAGATTAAATCAGCGGCAAGGCGGTATTATTTGGCATACGCAAGGCAGCGGCAAAAGTCTGACGATGGTGTGGCTGGCTCAGTGGATTTTGGAACGGGGTGATAATCATCGGGGGCTGATTATTACCGATCGTACGGAGCTGGACGAGCAGATTAAAAAGGTATTTGACCACACGCAAAATGAAATCTACCGCACTAAAAGTGGTAAGGATTTGCTCAACGTTTTAAATGAAAATGAGCATTCGTTGATTTGTTCGCTAGTGCATAAATTCGGCAGCCGTGAAGAGACAGAGGTAGAAAACGATGCAGAATTGAACGATTTTTTAAACAATATTCGTACGGCAAAAGGCGGTTTTTCGCCCAAGGGTAAGATTGTTGTGTTCGTGGATGAATGCCACCGTACCCAATCGGGCAAATTGCACGAAGCGATGAAATCCCTATTACCAGATGCAATATTTGTCGGCTTTACAGGCACACCACTTCTGAAAACGGACAAAAAACAGTCAGTAGAAGTATTCGGCGGTTTTATCCACACCTATAAATTTAACGAAGCGGTTAAGGACGGTGTGGTGTTGGACCTGCTTTACGAAGCGCGTGATATTGAGCAGTCGCTGTCTTCTCCAAAACGGGTTGATGATTGGTTTGATGTAAAAACGCGCGGTATGACTGATATTGCCAAAACCCAACTTAAACAACGTTGGGGAACAATGCAGAAATTGCTGTCTTCTAAAAACCGCTTGGAAAAAATCGTGGACGATATTTTGCTGGATATGGAAACCAAGCCACGACTTTCAGACGGCAGCGGCAATGCGATTTTGGTCTGCGCCAGCGTCTATCAGGCGTGCCAATGCTATGAGTTGTTTACCCAAAGCGGCTTGAAAAACAAGGTAGCGATTGTAACCAGCTACAAACCTGATGCTCAGGCTGCCAAAAATGCGGTTTCCGCTCAAGCGCAAAATGAAGAGCTGTTTAAATACAGTATCTATCGCAAGATGATTGCCGATTATTATCGGGAGGGCGAAGAAAAAGCAGCAGCATTGGCGGAACAGTTTGAAACTGATGTAAAAAAACGCTTTATCGAGCAGCCTGCACAAATGAAGCTGCTGATTGTGGTGGACAAACTTTTAACAGGTTTTGATGCGCCTTCGGCGACTTATCTCTATATCGACAAAAAAATGGCAGACCATAACCTTTTCCAAGCTATTTGTCGGGTGAACCGTTTGGACGGCGAATCGAAAACTTACGGCTATGTGGTGGATTATCGGGATTTGTTCAAGTCCTTAGAAAAGGCGTTTAAAGATTTCACCCAAGAAGCCTTTGAAGGCTATGAGCCATCTGATGTGGAGGGGCTGATTAAAGATCGCTTAAGTACGGCAAAAGAAGATTTGGAAACGGCTTGGGAAGCGGTGCAGATGATGACGGAAAACGTACGAGCACCGAAAACCTTCCCCGAGTACAAAGCCTATTTTTGCGGCGCAGACGATAAAACCAACCTACAAACTGAATACCAGAGCAAACGCCTGGCATTTTATCGGGCGGCAGCAAAATTAATTCGCGCCTATGGGGCGATTGCTAATGAATTGGTCGAAGCCGGTTACAATAAAATCCAAGCCGAAGAATGGCACAAACGGGTAAAAAATATCACTGACTTGCGGGACGAATTGAAAATTGCCAGCGGCGATTATGTGGATTTCAAAACAGTTGATGCGGATATGCGTTATCTAATCAACCAATATGTGCGTGCCGAAGACAGCGAACGGCTGGATACTTTTGACAATGTGGGGTTGTTGGATTTGCTGGTCAGCCGTGGCGCGGATATAGTGGAAGATTTGCCCGAAGACCTTAAAGATAAAAAAAGTATGGCGGAAACTATCGAGAATAATATCCGCAAAACCATTGTGGATGAAAACCCGACCAATCCTAAATATTTTGAGAAAATGTCAGTGTTACTGGATGAGTTGATCGAACAGCGTAAACAAGAAGTCATTGACTATAAGAAGTATCTGGAAGAAATGGCACGTCTTGCCGAGCAGGTAAAACGACCGCAAGGCAGCAATTACCCGAAAGAAGTCAACACACCGGGCAAACAGGCAATTTTTGACAATTTTAGCCAGGATGTTGATTGGGTGCTGAGCCTGGATCACGCTATTCAAACAAACAAACAGGACGGTTATCTTACCAATAAAATGAAGCAAAAACGCCTGAAAGCCCAACTCAAGCCGCTCACCGATGAAAAAGGGCTGGATATTGATGAAGTGTTTGAACTGATTATCAAACAGGCGGAATACGGAGCTTAATATGCAAATCGGTAATCTAAACGTGGAAATCCGCAGAAAAGCGATTAAAAACCTGCACATCAGCGTGTTGCCGCCAAGTGGTGCGGTTCGGGTGTCTGCACCGCTTAAAATGAGCGATGATGCGGTGAAGATGGCAGTGGCAAGCCGTTTGCTGTGGATTAAAAAACAGCAGAGTATATTTGAAAACCAAGCCCGGGAAACCACGCGTGAAATAGTGTCGGGCGAAAGCCATTATCTTTGGGGTAAGCGGTATTTATTGGAAGTGCTACCAACTACAGGTAGACACCGCCTTGAAGTTGAGCATCGCAAAATCAAGTTGTTTGTTCGTCCCAACACCGACTTTAAAAACCAAACTGCCGTAATTGAAACCTTTTACCGCAACGAGTTAAAACGGGAAATTGCCAAACTTTTGGCAAAGTGGCAGCCAAAAATGGGTGTAACCGCCAAACGTTTCGGCGTGAAAAAAATGAAAACCCTTTGGGGTAGTTGTAATACCGACACCGCCAGCATTTGGTTGAATCTGGAACTCGCAAAAAAACCGCCCGAATGCTTAGAATACGTTGTCGTTCACGAACTGACCCACTTGCTTGAACGCCACCATAACGCCCGTTTTATGGCACATATAGATAACTTTCTCCCAAACTGGCGAAACATTAAACAACGGCTTAATGCTTTGAAGTTGGGGGTGTAATGCAAAAAATGCAAAAAAATCGTATTAATCCCCCCTACGTTTATTTGTTAACTATCGGCAAAATTTGCCCACATTTTCTAAGTAACACCAAAAAAGCGTTTCGAGAAAGTTATTTGGTAGCCTATGGGTTGGTTGACATAAAAGGTAAATAACTTAAATACAAAGGTCGTCTGAAAATTTAAATTCAGACGACCATTTGCTTAGCTTTTTGACAGAACTAGAGACCTTTGAAATAACATGAGTTACTAAAATTTTATGTTCAATACTATTTTTAATAGGAGAAGTCGTGGAACATGAGCGATTTGAACGCTTAATCGGCAGATTTCAAGTCCGCCATATAAAACAAAGATAATAGAGAACGTTATGAATAAGCCGCATCATTCGCATGCCGCCCCTTTGCTGGTCGTCGGCTGCGTCGTTTTCGGATTGGGCAGCTTGATTGTCAAATTTGTCGAAGTCGGCTCTTACGCCATCGCATTTTGGCGGCTGGCGATAGCGGCGGTGATTTTCTGGCTGCTGTCGCGACTCTTCGGGCAAAAGCTGCCCAAAAGCAGAAAAGCCATCTACACCGCCATGCTCTCCGGCGTGTTTTTGGCATTCGACCTGTCGCTGTGGCATGAAAGCATACACGCCGTCGGCCCAGGTATTTCCACCTTGCTCAACAGCTTGCAGATATTTTTCCTCTCCGCCATCGGTTTCTTCTTTTTCGGCGAACGCTTGAGCAAATCGCAAATGTTCAGCCTGATTCTCGCCATCAGCGGCGTCGCCCTTATCGGCAGCCCTGAGTTCGGACACAACGGCAACGCCGTTTGGGGCTTTATCAGCGGCATCACTTCAGGCGGTATGCTCGCATTGTCTATGGTGTGTATCCACAAAACCCACCAAATCGAGAAAACCTCCCTGTTCCCCATGATGATGATTTTGAGCTTTGGCGGCGCACTATCACTCATCATCCCGTCCATCCTGTTTGACAGCCACGCCCTCTATCCCGCCACCATGCGCGATATCGGGCTGGTATTGATTTATGGCGCGGTGATGCAGTGTTTCGCATGGGGCATGATAGCCTATGCCATTCCCTTATTATCATTCTCGCTGACCGGGCTGCTGTTGCTCTCCGAACCCGTCGCCGCCTTGCTGATAGACTATTTTTGGTTGGATAAACCGATTAACGCCCTCCAATGGAGCGGCGCCGTGTTGACCCTGATCGCCATTTACTTAGGGCGTGCCAGCGAGAAAACCGCTTAATTTTGCCTTGTCGTCACAAACAGATGCGATGCCTTGCCGTTATTTGAGTAGCAACTGTATTTTTCACCCCGTCGGGCAA
>NZ_KV794879.1:0-5618 GCF_001808875.1 Neisseria sp. HMSC064E01 | reverse complement strand
TCGAGGGAAGGGCTTTTTTGCAAAGGTCTCATTCAGTGAGAAAGTTCTTTGCTTCTCTTAGACTCACGTTACTCCACCATAAAAGTTAAAAAGGTCGTCTGAAACCCATAATCACATGGTTTCAGACGACCTTTTATCTTTTCCATCCGTTTTTCAGACGACCTTACAGTAAGAATATCGTTGCCAGCCCCAAGAAGATCAGAAAACCGCCGGAATCCGTTACCGCCGTAATCAGCACCGAGCTGCCCAGCGCAGGGTCACGGCCGTATTTTTCCATGATGACGGGGATGAGTACGCCAACGGAAGCGGCGAGCAAGAGGTTCAGCGTCATCGCGGCGACCATCACCAAGCCGATGCCGATGCTGCCGTACAGCAGCCATGACACGACGCCCATGACCGTTCCCCAGATGATGCCGTTGACCAAGGCGACGCCGACTTCTTTTTTCAACAAGCGCCCCGCCTGCATCCCTGTCAACTGCCCCATCGCCATCGCGCGGACAATCATGGTGATGGTTTGGTTGCCGGAGTTGCCGCCGATGCCGGCGACGATGGGCATCAGCGCGGCGAGTGCGACGATTTTCTCGATGCTGCCCTCAAACGCGCCGATAACGCGGCTGGCAAGAAAGGCGGTGCAGAGGTTGACGGCAAGCCACATCCAACGGTTTTTCACCGAATCCCAGACGGGCGCAAACAAATCTTCCTCTTCCTGCAAACCCGCCATGTTCAACATATCCGCTTCCGATTCTTCGCGGATAACGTCCACCATCTCGTCGATGGTAATCCTGCCGATGAGCTTTTTGTTTTCATCGACCACGGGTGCGGTAACCAAGTCATAACGTTCGAACGCCTGCGCCGCCTCTTCCACGTCGTCTTCGGGACGGAAACGCACGACTTCGGTCGCCATCACATCCGCCACCAAGTCTTCGGGATCGGCGACCAAAAGTTTGCGGATGGGCAGCACACCTTGCAGGATGTCGTTTTCATCGACCACGAAAATCTTGTCGGTATGGTCAGGCAGGCTCTCGAAGCGGCGCAGATAACGCAGCACCACTTCACAAGTAACGTCGGCGCGGATGCTGACCAACTCGAAGTCCATAATCGCGCCGACTTGGTTGTCTTCATACGACATCGCCGCCTTGACTTGGGCGCGCTCTTCCTCGTCGCGCGTCTGCAAGGCTTCATAGACCACTTGGTGCGGCAAATCGCCCGCCAGCTCCGCCAGTTCGTCCGCATCCAAGTCATCGACCGCCGCCAACAGCTCGTCTTTGTCCATCGACTCGATCAGCGTTTCACGCACCGCGTCAGAGACTTCCAGCAACACTTCGCCGTCGTCTTCAGGTGTGACCAACAGCCAAACGACATTACGCTCGCGCGGCGGCAACGATTCCAACACCGCCGCCACGTCGGCAGGGTGCAGCTCGTTTAAAAGGACGGTCAGCTCGGTAAATTTGTCGCGCAACGCCTCGTCCTCAATCGGCACGCCTTCCTCAATTTGCGGGAAAGCGGGCGAGAGGATTTCGCACAGCGCGTGGATACGGTCGAAATCGGCGGAAACGCGCTCTACGTCGCTTTCGATACCGTCGTTTTCAAGGTTCGGAGGGGTTTGTTCGATGCTCATAAATGCTCCGCCCGCCGGATGCGGGAAAGCATTTCGGCGGGATGGTTATCGTGTATTTCGGGATAAACCGGAAGGGAAGTTCAGTAAAAACGAACTGGGAAGGTCCATAATAAAAGCCTGCTGATTCAGGCGTCGTGTTGGAAACGGAGCGTATTTTACCGCGTTTCGGAGCGGTTTACTATTTTTAACTGAAAAGGTCGTCTGAAATTTATAAATTTCAGACGACCTTGGTAAAGGTTGAGTTTTCACCCTAACCTATTCTTTCTCAATTTGTTGCGTAAAAACTTCATAAATTTCTTACCCCAAAACTGCGATCTGGAAAACTTTCAAATAGCAACTAAACCTAAGAAATCAGTTTTTTTAACTTGCCCCACAAAGAAAGTGTTTTCGGTCCACGCGAGCTCGATTGATAAGGATAGGTAGGATAAGCCTTAGTGCCTTCAGTTTGGGACTGTTCAGGCAAAGGTAGCCCCGTTTTCATGTCCAATCCTACTTTATCTGCTAGCTTTTTCATCAGTTCGTCCGAGGGCTTTTGGGGTTCTTCTCCCTCCACCCAGCGTTGAAAGGAAATCTTGCCGTCCCATTCGGGTAAAGGCGCTGGCGGTAGCGGGACGATGTCGTCCAAGTCGGGAACGGTCGGCGACATGAATCCGTAATCTGAAAGATAGGTATTAATAATGTCATAACGGCGGGCACGTTCTTCATCAGCTTCAACATCTAAAAAGTCGTTACTACCTTTGTCTTTTCCTGCCTTAAATGCATGAGAAAGAATAAGTGCAGACAAATGGTTACCATTTTTTGTTCCTTGATGATAGGCCTTTACTGCTTCATCAAATCTATCCCTATTCTGTAAATGGCTACCCAGTTCTAAAGAAGAAGCCCCCTGTCCTTGTTCAGAAGCACATTGGTGTATCTTGCGCATCAAATCCAGTCGGAACTCCCGTGTCGGTTCGTCATCAAGCCAAGCTATTTTTTCCGCCAGTACATATTGCGCCTCCCTGCTGCCCATATCCGCAGCCTTGCGTAAAAATGCCAGCTCGCTGTCGGGGGGCGCACTGACACCGTAGCCGTCTTCGATATAGCCTTTAAGCAGATAGTAGGAGGTAGCTGGAAGTTGTTTGTGTAGCATTTTATACAACTTGTGAACTTCAGTTTCAGCCTCAATATAGGGAACCTTCGTCCAGCCGTCGCTGAGCAGGAACTGTAGCCGTACGTTTGCCTTATAGTCACCGTTGGCGGCGGCAATACGGTAATAGGGCAATAGTTCATCCCAAAAACCGTCCTCCCTCTGGCCAGGCCACATATGGTTCAAATCACGGTGCAGAGCATAATTGTAGAGTTGCTGCGTTTCCTCGGATAGCGGTGGGCGTTTTTCATGCACGCAGGTAAACTCTAGGTTCTTTTTGATTTCTTCAATGGTCTTCATGGTTTCTTTCTTCCGTTGCTTTTCTTGCCATTTTTCCCCTATGCTGCAATACGCGGGCTTAACCTGACCGTTTGCGCCTCCTATATGGATAGGATTGCATTGCAACCAAAGGAGAAAGCAAATAAACATTGCTGCCAGAAAGCCTAAAACAATCAAAGTGTATTTGAGGGGTTTATGCATAATAGTCAATCCAATTGGGAGACTTTAGGATCCAGGCGTAAAAATTCGCACAGAGGATGCAGTGGCGGTTTGCCATCTTTGATATTTGTTTTATTTCTTTGCATAATTTTTTCCCATTGGTCAAAAGCTTTTTTAGCTATATTCGGATCATTCATTCCCTCTGGATTTGCCACATTGTCAAACTTTCCTGCTGCATTATTGGCTTTGTTCAGATCGCGTGTATGTAGTTTCCACAGATCTTTGCGTAGTTTTCGCGCCACTGCGCCGTTTTCGGTAAATATGCCCAATTCCGTATCTACCTGCATACTGCGAGTATTCAGATTGGCGGAGCTGATAACGGTAAAGACATCATCTATAATGGTCACCTTCGAATGAATGTAAACTTCTTTCCAAGCATTACGTGCAGTCAAGGTGCAGACATGGACTTTGACACCCAACTCTTTTTTCAGTTTTTTGGCAAATTCTTTCTCCCTCACTTCTTCCGCATTTTTAGTATAGGATCGTTCTCTTGTCCCAGAACGTTGCTTCTGTCTTGCCTTTAATTCTGCCAATTCACTTTTCCATTTAGCAATAGTACTTGCTGATCCTTGTGCATGATTATTTCCAAGCGATGCTTCCAAAAATTCTATACGATCTGTATGAGTAAGGGCAACATTAGGCATCACATCCTGCCTTCCCAACTTTTCTAACATTTTATTTGTTGTATACGTTCCTTTTCCCAAACCATCATCAGATGAATTAGTTACAACAAACCAATGTATCGGCATATTAGCAGAGCGGCCTTTTGACCTTAAATTCTGCCAATGTTTGATAAATGCCTCTGCCAACGGCGGCCATCTGAAATACTGATTTTCTGTATAGATATAGCTGGTAACCCTTTTGATATTTTGCAGATAGATTTTTTTGATATCTTCAATATCCGGCTTGTCGTAAGTACGCAATATCTGCGCCATCAAAGGCGTACCTCCGGCAGATTTGTTAAAAGGATATTTGTCGAAAGTCAGCGCTTTTCTCTTTTCTTCCAGTTTCTCACTACTTACCCTATCCCAAGATTGGCAGAAATTACGATTGATGTACCATAAAACTTCACCGCTGACGATGCTTGATACATCTTGCAACGGTGTATCAACGTTTTTGCCTTTATTGGGCGATAATACATTGCCGGAGATGTGACTATCATCATCCCAATAATTGTCTAGCATATTATGTTCCATTACAAAACCTACTGCCTTATGAGGTACTTCATAGTCTATTAAAACTGTTTTTTGGTGATGAGAAGGAAACATCTTCAATGTTGATTTTACATTTTCTGGTAACTCCTTATCTTCGTATTGATTTCCCTGAAAATAAACACTGCGAGTTCTGAATTTCAGATTGTTATGATATGAAGACTTGGATAATTCCATTAATATAGGGTATTCACTGCTAGCTACATATTCTTTTTGCATATTTATTTTTATCGTATCGTTATCTGCATTTTTGGGGGTTTCAAATTTCTTATGTAATTTTCCCTCAATGGCTAGATACCAATATTGATCATACTTTTTCTGAGCTTTAGTTACCCCTGCTACTCCGCCAGAAAAAACACCTGGTGCATTCCCCATATTTGCTTCTGCAAAAGTCTGTATTTTAAAAGGTATACTCCAAACTAATATCCTCACCTGCACACCTGCTTTTGCTTTTTCAATCAATAAATCCCCAATGCACTTACTCTTACCGTCCCGCTTTAGATGCATCGAAGGCTGAAATCCCCATATCGCAATATCAATTGAATGTTCAGCTTTTTCAATTTTTTCATGGAGCGTTGTAAAAGCTTCTTTCCCATTAATCAATGGTCTGAAGGTTGCTGCAACAGGGGCTGATTCATTTGAGTCTAAAAGAAACCAGTTCATTGATGTTGTTGCACCTAATTTAGACTTAGTAGAGGCAGCAATTATATTTTTAGCCATTTTTAGAACCTTTCAAATCTTTGTCTTTTATATTATGTACGATTTCGAAATATTTCTTTGCCTGCTCTATTGGAGAAAGTTCAGAACTTGTATATTTCAATCCATGAAAACCACGGTTGGTTATTTTATCCCTTGATGTATTTTCGTTAAATTCATCTTCAATCGGAATCAAATATTCTAAATCGTTGGCAAATACAATCTTATATTTACTTGTTGGTATTTCATGTTCGATGGCGATATAGCCGGTCGAATCCGTTACCCCTTTTTGAATTTCTGAACCATCCGCATAGAGCGTATACGGCATACCAATGTAAAAACCATCCGAATGGGGCGATTGACGTAAATTGATACGCATCGGGCGTTTGGGTAAAGTTTTAGGCCAACTCGGATGAGTAATTCCCATACTACTCGGTCCCGTCACCTCCATCGGCGCCTTCACCCTAAC
>NZ_KV794878.1:0-16359 GCF_001808875.1 Neisseria sp. HMSC064E01 | reverse complement strand
ACGTGCGGTTTGCTACGTTCAAATTTTTCCTTAGCCATGAGCTAATTCCTTTACATTAAAGATCGATTAAAGAACAGAGGTCGTCTGAAAAATCATTTCAGCCTTTCAGACGACCTATTTGCCTGATTAGCCTTTACGGGCTTCAGTTACAGCAGCAGCTACGTGGGCAGGAGCTTCAGAATATTTCTTGAACTCCATAGAGTAAGTAGCGCGACCTTGGGTTGCAGAACGCAGGTCGGTAGAATAACCGAACATTTCTGCCAGAGGTACTTCGGCACGAACTTTTTTACCGCCGATACCGTCATCATCCATACCCAATACAACGCCACGACGACGGTTCAAGTCGCCCATTACGTCACCCATGTATTCTTCAGGGGTTTCCACTTCAACTGCCATGATCGGCTCAAGCAGAGCAGGATTGGCTTTACGCATACCTTCTTTGAAGGCTTGAGAAGCAGCCAATTCGAAGGCCAGCTGAGAGGAGTCAACGTCGTGTGAAGAACCGAAGATCAAACGTACGCGTACATCAACTACAGGATAGCCTGCAACGATACCGTTAGGCAGGGTATCGCGGATACCTTTATCCACAGACGGAATGAATTCGCGAGGAATCACACCACCTTTAATTTCGTCGATAAATTCGTAACCTGCACCACCCGGCTCCATAGGTTCCATTTTGATCACAACGTGACCGTATTGACCTTTACCACCGGATTGTTTAGCGTGTTTGTATTCGGCTTCAACTTCTTTGCGGATGGTTTCGCGGTAAGCCACTTGGGGCGCACCGATATTCGCTTCCACGCCGAATTCGCGTTTCATACGATCAACAATAATTTCCAAGTGCAGCTCACCCATACCGGAAATAATGGTTTGACCGGATTCTTCGTCTGTACGAACGCGGAAAGAAGGGTCTTCTTTAGCCAGACGGTTCAAGGCAATACCCATTTTCTCTTGGTCGGCTTTGGTTTTCGGCTCAACGGCAATATGGATTACCGGCTCAGGGAATTCCATGCGTTCCAAGATAATCGGCGCGCTTTCTGCACACAAGGTTTCACCGGTAGTAACGTCTTTCAGACCGATAGCGGCTGCGATATCGCCAGCGCGTACTTCTTCAATCTCAGTACGGTCTGCAGCAGTCATTTGTACCAAACGGCCGATACGTTCGCGAGTGCCTTTTACAGAGTTCAATACTGTATCACCGGATTTCACTACACCAGAGTAAACGCGGATGAAAGTCAGCTGACCAACGTATTTGTCGTTCAACATTTTGAATGCCAATGCAGAGAATTTCTCTTCATCACTTGCTTGACGGCTGTCAGCTTCTTCAGTGTTAGGATTAACACCTTGAACCGGAGGAATATCGGTAGGAGCAGGCAGCAATTCCACAACTGCATCCAACATACGTTGAACACCTTTGTTTTTAAATGCAGAACCACATAACATAGGTTGGATTTCGCCTGCCAGAGTACGTTGACGCAAACCGCCTACGATTTCTTCCTCAGTCAGCTCGTCGCCGCCCAAGTATTTGTCCATCAATTCTTCGCTGGCTTCAGCTGCGGCTTCAATCATGTTTTGACGCCATTCTTCAGCAGTTTCAACCAATTCAGCGGGAATGTCGCCATAGGTAAAGGTTGTACCTTTATCGGCTTCATTCCAGATGATGGATTTCATTTTCAGCAGGTCAACAACACCGGTGAAACTGTCTTCTGCGCCTACCGGAATAACGATAGGTACTGGGTTTGCGCGCAAACGGGTTTTCATTTGCTCGACAACGCGGAAGAAGTTGGCACCTTGACGGTCCATTTTATTTACAAACGCCAAGCGTGGAACTTGGTATTTGTTGGCTTGACGCCATACGGTTTCAGATTGCGGTTGAACACCACCCACCGCGCAGTAAACCATTACCGCGCCATCCAATACACGCATAGAACGCTCTACCTCTACGGTAAAGTCAACGTGTCCCGGAGTGTCGATAATGTTGAAGCGGTGTTCTGGGAATTGTTTCGCCATACCGGACCAGTAGGAAGTAACGGCAGCGGAGGTAATGGTAATACCACGCTCTTGCTCTTGTTCCATGTAGTCGGTAGTAGCCGCACCATCATGTACCTCGCCCAATTTGTGGGTCAAACCGGTATAGAACAAAATACGTTCTGTAGTAGTGGTTTTACCCGCGTCAATATGGGCGGAAATACCGATGTTGCGGTACAGGCTGATCGGGGTCTTACGAGCCATTTTATTAGCCTTTCAAAATTAGAAACGGAAGTGAGAGAATGCTTTGTTGGCTTCAGCCATGCGGTGTACTTCTTCACGTTTTTTCAACGCACCGCCGCGACCTTCGGACGCATCAATCAATTCGCCTGCCAAACGCAGGTCCATGGATTTCTCACCACGTTTACGGGCCGCATCGCGAACCCAGCGCATTGCAAGAGCCAGACGGCGTGAAGGACGAACCTCAACAGGAACTTGGTAGTTTGCACCACCTACACGGCGGCTTTTCACTTCCACGATAGGTTTGGCGTTTGCAATGGCTTCGTTGAATACTTCGATTGCTGCTTTGCCGGTTTTTTTCTCGATTTGCTCCAATGCACCGTAAACGATACGCTCGGCAACAGATTTTTTACCGTCAATCATCAATACGTTCATGAATTTAGTCAGCTCGACGCTGCCGAATTTAGGATCAGGCAATACATCGCGCTTGGGGACTTCTCTACGTCTTGGCATTTTAATTTCCTTTAATCTATTCAGTCGGGTCAATTCCCATGAATACCCAATAGAGTATTCACTTACTCGGCCGTTGTTCAGCTTAGGCGGCCGACGTGCCTATTTAAGTCCCTGTAATTATTTAGGACGCTTAGCACCGTATTTAGAACGGGCTTGCTTACGGTCTTTAACACCTGCAGTATCCAAGGAACCACGTACAGTGTGGTAACGTACACCCGGCAAGTCTTTTACACGACCGCCGCGAATCAGTACGACGCTGTGCTCTTGCAGGTTGTGGCCTTCACCACCGATGTATGAAATGACTTCAAAACCGTTGGTCAGGCGAACTTTACATACTTTACGCAATGCAGAGTTAGGTTTTTTAGGGGTAGTCGTGTATACACGGGTGCACACGCCGCGTTTTTGCGGGCAGGCTTCCAGTGCAGGCACTTTGTTTACGTACACGGGCTTTTGACGGCCTTTGCGTACCAATTGGTTGATAGTTGGCATATTTTCTCGTCCTGTTGAGTTAAATACTTGCCGACACCATGTCAGCAAGAGTGGAATTATATTTTTATTGCAAGAGTTTAGTCAAGCAAACGGTAGAGAAAAGTTGGTATTTTGTATTTACTAAGAACTATTTAGCAACTGAGGTCGTCTGAAATGGATAAAGAGTTCTCAAACTCTGCACTCCCTATTTCAGACGACCTTTATCAAAAATAAGTCAGTTCGCAACTCCATTAGAGCCACCCTTCCTACCGTACTTTTCACAACGGCATTGTTATAGTGGATTAACTTTAAATCAGGACAAGGCGACGAAGCCGCAGATAGTACATCAGGACAAGGCGACGAAGCCGCAGACAGTACAAATAGTACGGCAAGGCGAGGCAACGCCGTACTGGTTTAAAGTTAATCCACTATAATCCACACAGGTCGTCTGAAAAAGAAAACCGCAAGTGATATTGCCTTGCGGTTTTCTTTCAAACAAATATCCTATGGATTATTCATCTGTCGCTTCGATTTCGGAAGTTTCTTGCTCCGCTTCCTGCCATTGCTGGCGGCGGCTACGGTGGTAAGTCAAACCGGTACCGGCAGGAATCAGACGACCTACGATTACGTTTTCTTTCAAACCACGCAATTCGTCTTGTTTGCCCATAATAGCTGCCTCGGTCAGAACGCGGGTCGTTTCTTGGAACGATGCGGCAGAAATGAAGCTGTCAGTAGACAGGGAAGCTTTGGTAATACCCAACAATACGTTTTCATAACGTGCCGGTTCTTTACCTTCTTCCAAAGCTTTTTCATTGGCTGTCATGACATCGCCACGTTCAACCTGCTCACCGGTAATGAATTCGGTTTCACCCGAATCGACAATATTCACACGGCGCAGCATCTGACGGATGATGACTTCGATGTGCTTATCGGAAATCTTCACACCTTGCAGACGGTAAACCTCTTGCACCTCTTGGACAATGTAGCGTGCCAGTGCTTCGATACCTTGCAAACGCAGAATATCATGCGGATCAACAGCTCCGTCCACGATGGTTTCACCGCGGTTTACCACTTGACCATCGTGTACCAAAATTTGTTTCTCTTTGGAAATCAAAGTCTCGTATGCTACGCCATCTACGTCAGTGATAATCAGACGCTGTTTGCCTTTGGTCTCTTTACCGAAAGAAACGGTACCGGTAATTTCTGCCAGCATACCTGCATCTTTCGGCACGCGTGCTTCAAACAGCTCGGCAACGCGCGGCAGACCGCCGGTAATGTCGCGGGTTTTGGAAGAGGCTTGCGGGATACGCGCCAATACGTCACCTTTACCGATTTCCTGACCTTCGCGTACGGTAATCACTGCGCCCACCGGGAACGCCATAGATACCGGAGTAGAAGTACCCGGGATGCAGATTTCCAGACCGTTTTCATCCAACAGTTTCACAGTCGGACGCAGCAGTTTGGATGCGCTGCTGGAGCGGCGTTTACCGTCAATAACCACCAAAGTGGACAAACCGGTTACATCGTCGGTTTGTTTGGCAACGGTTACACCCTCTTCCACGTTCTCGAATTTCACCCAACCTGCGTGTTCGGTAATCATCGGACGGGTATGCGGATCCCAAGTTGCCAACGTTTGACCGGCCTTAATGGCGTCACCGTCTTGAACCATCAAAATCGCACCATAAGGCACTTTGTGGCGCTCACGTTCACGGCCGATATCATCATGGATAACGACTTCGCAAGAGCGGCCGATGACAACCAATTCGCCTTTGTTATTGGCAACATAACGCATTTGGCTGCTGAATCGTGCAGTACCGTTGGATTTGGCTTCAACTTGGCTGGCTGCTGCCGCACGTGATGCCGCACCACCGATGTGGAACGTACGCATCGTCAACTGGGTACCCGGTTCACCGATAGACTGAGCGGCAATCACACCGACTGCCTCACCGGCATTAACCAGTTTGCCGCGAGCCAAGTCGCGACCGTAACAGTGCGCACACAAGCCATGGCGGGTTTTACAAGTAATCGGGGTACGGACTTTGACTTCATCGACACCGGATTGGTCAATCATATCCACCAGTTTTTCAGTCAACAACGTACCGGCTTCAACCAAGGTCTCGCCACTTGACGGATCGACAACGTCAGACGCGGCAACACGACCCAAAATACGATCGCGCAATGCTTCAATCACATCACCGCCTTGTACGACTGCCTTCATGACAAAGCCGTCTGAAGTACCACAATCGTCTTCAACAACGACCAAGTCTTGAGTTACGTCTACCAGACGACGGGTCAGGTAACCGGAGTTCGCGGTTTTCAATGCGGTATCCGCCAAACCCTTACGCGCACCGTGGGTCGCAATAAAGTATTGCAATACAGTCAGACCTTCGCGGAAGTTTGAGGTAATCGGCGTTTCAATAATCGAGCCGTCAGGTTTAGCCATCAAGCCACGCATACCGGACAACTGTTTAATCTGAGCCGCAGAACCACGGGCACCAGAGTCTGCCATCATATAGATGGAGTTGAATGACTCTTGATCGACTTCGTTGCCGTCACGATCGATAACTTTTTGTTTAGACAAGTTATCCATCATCGCTTTAGCGATTTTATCGCCGGCACGACCCCAAATATCCACCACTTTGTTGTAGCGTTCGCCGTTGGTTACCAAACCTTGACGGTATTGGTCTTCGATTTCTTTAACCTCGGCATTGGCTTCAGCCAACAAGGCTGCTTTTTCTTTCGGAATTTCCATGTCGTCAACAGCAATGGAAATACCGCCTTTGGCTGCGAATCCGAAACCGGTATACATCAAGTGGTCGGCGAAGATAACCGTATCGCGCAAGCCGCACAGGCGGAACGATGCATTAATCAGCTTGGAAATTTCTTTTTTCTTCAGCGCTTTGTTGATGTATTCGAACGGCAGGCCTTTAGGTAGGATTTCGCTCAACAATGCACGACCGACAGTCGTTTCGTAGCGGGTAACAACTGGCTCGAATTCGCCGGCTTCGTTTTTCACCCATTCGCGCAGACGTACGGTGATTTTCGTACCCAGCTCAACCTGTTTGGTATGGTATGCACGATGTACCTCTTTCACATCAGCAAACAGACTGCCCTCACCTTTGGCATTGATGTGGTCGCGGGTCATGTAGTACAGACCCAATACAATGTCTTGGGAAGGTACGATAATCGGTTCGCCGTTGGCAGGAGACAATACGTTGTTTGAAGCCAGCATCAAGGTGCGCGCTTCCATTTGCGCTTCCAAGCTCAATGGAACGTGTACCGCCATTTGGTCACCGTCAAAGTCGGCGTTAAACGCGGCACATACCAACGGATGCAGCTGAATGGCTTTACCTTCAATCAGGATGGGTTCAAACGCTTGAATACCCAAACGGTGCAGGGTTGGCGCACGGTTCAGCATAATCGGATGTTCGCGGATGACTTCTTCCAAGATGTCCCATACTTCCGGTACTTCTTGTTCTACCAATTTTTTCGCTGCTTTAACGGTAGAGGCCAGACCTTGTTTTTCCAGTTTATGGAAAATGAACGGTTTGAACAGTTCCAAAGCCATTTTTTTCGGCAGACCGCATTGGTGCAGACGCAGGTATGGGCCTACGGTAATCACGGAACGACCGGAGTAGTCCACACGTTTACCCAGTAGGTTTTGACGGAAACGACCGCCCTTACCTTTAATCATGTCTGCCAATGATTTCAGCGGACGTTTGTTGGCACCAGTCATGGCTTTACCGCGACGGCCGTTATCCAGCAGCGAGTCAACCGCTTCTTGCAACATACGTTTTTCGTTGCGGACGATGATGTCAGGAGCGTGCAGTTCCAGCAGGCGTTTCAGACGGTTGTTACGATTGATGACGCGACGGTATAAATCGTTCAAATCGGAAGTGGCAAAACGACCGCCGTCCAACGGAACCAAAGGACGCAAATCAGGCGGCAATACCGGCAACACGTCCATAATCATCCACTCCAGTTTCATACCGGAACGATGGAAGGCTTCCAATACTTTCAAGCGTTTGGCGATTTTTTTGATTTTGGTATCTGAACCGGTCGACTCAAGCTCTTGGCGCAGGATTTCGATTTCGCCTGCTACATCCAAGGTGCGCAACAATTCGCGGATACCTTCCGCACCCATTTTGGCATCGAAATCGTCGCCGTATTCGTCCAGTTTGTTGTAGTAGTCATCTTCAGTCAGCAATTGACGGCGTTGCAGCGGAGTCATGCCGGGGTCGGTCACAACAAATGCTTCAAAGTACAATACGCGTTCAATGTCGCGCAAAGTCATGTCCAACACCATACCCAAACGAGAAGGCAGGGATTTCAAGAACCAAATGTGTGCAACAGGTGCGGCCAATTCGATATGACCCATGCGTTCGCGGCGTACTTTGGACAAAGTCACTTCCACGCCACATTTTTCACAGGTTACACCTTTAAATTTCAAGCGTTTATATTTTCCGCACAAGCATTCGTAGTCTTTGACTGGACCAAAGATTTTGGCGCAGAACAAACCGTCACGCTCAGGTTTGAACGTACGATAGTTGATGGTTTCAGGCTTTTTAACTTCGCCGTAAGACCATGAACGGATGGTTTCGGGAGAAGCAATGCCGATTTTGATGGCATCAAACTCTTCTTCCATGCCGGCAGTTTGCAACGGATTAAATAAGTTCAACAAATTCATTTTTGCTCCTTGAAGGAAGTATTTTTACCGCGTGGCGGATTTTCGATATTGGAAACGGTACGTTGCGGTTTCAGACGACCTGATATTTTCAGATTTCGATTAATTCATTCTTATTCTGCAACCGCTTTTTCAGACGACCTAGAGAGGTCGTCTGAAAACTTCTGTTTAGTAACGTTCCAAATCGATATCCAAGCCCAGTGAGCGAATCTCTTTAACCAATACGTTGAAGGACTCAGGCATACCGGCATCGATTTTGTGTTCGCCTTTGACGATGTTCTCGTACATTTTGGTACGGCCTGTTACGTCGTCGGACTTCACGGTCAACATCTCTTGCAGCGTGTAGGCTGCGCCGTATGCTTCCAGCGCCCAAACCTCCATCTCACCGAAACGTTGGCCACCGAACTGAGCTTTACCGCCCAGAGGCTGTTGAGTAACCAGACTGTACGGACCGGTAGAACGCGCGTGCATTTTTTCGTCAACCAAGTGGTGCAGTTTCAGATAATGCATCACACCTACTGTTACCTTGCGGTCAAACGGTTCGCCAGAGCGTCCGTCATACAGTGTGATTTGGGTTTTGCTGTCGTTAAAGCCCAGTTTTTCGACTTCAGGATCATCGCTCGGATAAGCCAAATTCAGCATTTCGCGGATTTCGGATTCTTTCGCACCATCAAATACCGGCGATGCGAAAGATGCGCCTTTACGCAGATTGGAAGCCAGTTCAATGATTTCTTCATCAGTCAGGGCATCCAAATCTTCTTTCTTACCGCTGCCGTTGTAGAGTTTGTTCAAGAACTCGCGCAGCTCGCTGGCTTTGCGTTGCTCTTTCAGCATACGGTCGATACGCTCGCCGATACCTTTTGCCGCCCAACCCAAGTGAACTTCCAAAATCTGACCGATGTTCATACGAGAAGGTACGCCCAACGGGTTCAGTACAATGTCCACGGGACGACCGTCCGCCATGTACGGCATGTCTTCCACAGGCAGAATGCGAGATACCACACCTTTATTACCGTGGCGGCCCGCCATTTTGTCACCGGCTTGCAGGCGGCGTTTGATGGCGATAAATACTTTCACCATTTTTTGTACGCCAGGCTGCAATTCGTCGCCTTGAGTCAGTTTTTTCTTCTTGATTTCGTACAACTCGTCCGCTTCTTCGCGTTTTTGTTGCAGACTCAATTTAATCAGTTCTAATTGTTTGGCCAAATCTTCATCAGCCAAACGGATATCGAACCAATCGTGTTTGCTAGGCAAGCCCGCCAGATATTCTGTCGAAATTTCACTGCCTTTGGCCAGCTTCATCGGACCGCCGTTGGCTTTTTGGCCGACGATCATACGCTCAATACGGTCGAATGCGTCGTTATCAAAAATACGCAACTGGTCGCCCAAGTCTTGACGGTAACGTTTCAGCTCGGAATCAATAATGGATTGAGCACGTTTGTCGCGTTGGATACCTTCGCGGGTAAAGACCTGAACGTCGATAACCGTACCGCTCATGCCGGTAGGCATACGCAAAGAGGTGTCTTTTACGTCGGATGCTTTTTCACCGAAGATGGCGCGCAACAGTTTTTCTTCCGGAGTCAGTTGGGTTTCGCCTTTAGGCGTTACTTTACCAACCAATACATCGCCTGCTTCCACTTCTGCACCGATATAAACGATACCGGATTCGTCCAAACGGTTTTGCATACGCTCGGACAAGTTCGGAATATCGCGGGTGATATCTTCCGCACCCAGCTTGGTATCGCGGGCAACGACATTCAATTCCTCAATGTGAATCGAAGTATAGCGGTCGTCTGCAGCCACTTTTTCGGAAATCAGAATCGAGTCTTCATAGTTATAACCATTCCATGGCATGAAGGCGATGGTCATGTTTTGACCCAAAGCCAATTCGCCTAAATCAGTGGATGCACCGTCAGCAATCAAATCGCCGCGTTGCAAAACGTCGCCGGCTTTGACGGCAGGACGCTGATTGATATTGGTAGACTGGTTGGAACGGGTGAATTTAACCAAGTTGTAAATATCGACACCCACTTCACCGGCAGTCGCTTCGTCGTCATGAACACGAATCACAACACGGTTGGCATCTACATACTCAACCACACCGCCGCGACGGGCAACGATCGCAGTAGCAGAGTCAACGGCAACAGAACGCTCAATACCGGTACCAACCATCGGTTTTTCAGGACGCAGGCACGGTACGGCCTGACGTTGCATGTTGGCACCCATCAATGCACGGTTCGCATCATCGTGCTCCAAGAATGGAATCAGAGATGCCGCTACGGATACCACTTGACCGGTTGCCACGTCCATATATTGGACACGGTCAGGCGTTGCCATAATGGTTTCGCCTTTTTCACGACAAGTTACCAAGTCACCAATCAAATTACCGTCTTTGTCCAAATCAGCATTCGCCTGTGCAATCACATAGCGGCCTTCTTCAATGGCAGACAAGTAATCGATTTCCTCGGTTACTTTGCCGTCGATAACGCGGCGGTAAGGAGTTTCCAAGAAACCATAATCATTGGTACGTGCATAAACGGACAATGAGTTAATCAAACCGATGTTCGGACCTTCAGGCGTTTCAATCGGACATACGCGACCATAATGAGTCGGATGCACGTCTCGCACCTCGAAACCGGCTCGTTCACGGGTCAAACCACCCGGACCTAACGCAGATACACGACGTTTATGGGTTACTTCAGACAAGGGGTTGGTCTGATCCATAAACTGACTCAATTGGCTTGAGCCGAAGAATTCTTTGATGGCAGCAGAAACAGGTTTCGCATTAATCAAATCATGCGGCATTAAGTTTTCTGATTCCGCTTGATTCAGGCGTTCTTTTACGGCACGTTCTACACGAGCCAAACCACTGCGGAATTGGTTTTCAGTCAACTCACCTACTGAGCGCACACGACGGTTGCCCAAGTGGTCAATATCGTCCACTTCGCCATGACCGTTACGCAATTCAACCAAAGTAGCAATAGAGGCAACAATATCTTCGACGCTCAGGACATAACCGCCTTTTTCGGCAGCGCC
This sequence comes from Neisseria sp. HMSC064E01, assembly GCF_001808875.1. NCBI lineage: Bacteria > Pseudomonadati > Pseudomonadota > Betaproteobacteria > Neisseriales > Neisseriaceae > Neisseria > Neisseria sp. HMSC064E01. The sequence goes on along the minus strand of NZ_KV794878.1, from coordinate 5,450 downwards.
TGCGAAAGTTTCGTTCAACAAACGGCCATACCAAGAATGTTGTTGTGCTTCAGACAATTTTTGCTCGTAAGTACGCGTATTGAATTTCATACGGCCTACGCGAGACAAATCGTAGCTGTCTTCACTGAAGAACAAGCGGTTAAACAACTGCTCGACTGCTTCCTCGGTAGGCGGTTCGCCCGGGCGCATCATGCGGTAAATCGCAACACGTGCTGCTTGCTGATCAGCAGTCTCATCCGTACGCAGGGTATTGGAAATGTAGCCCCCCTGATCCAATTCATTAATGTAAAGCGTAGTAAGCTGTTTTACACCGTGGATATCAAATTTTGCCAACAACTCTTCAGTGATTTCATCATTGGCCACAGCCAATACTTCACCCGTTTCAGGGTCAATCAAATCCACGGCCAAAGCTTTACCAATCAGGCTTTCCGGCTCCACATCCAAACGGGTTAATCCCGCATTGCTGATATCACGGATATTTTTTGCGGTAATACGTTTACCCTTAGCAACCAATACGTTGCCTTCTTTATCTAAGATATCAACTTTGGCAGTTTCACCTTTCAGACGACCTACGACCAAATCGGTTTGGACACCATTTTCAGACAGATAGAACGTTTCTTTATCGTAGAAAATATCCAAGATCTGCTCATTGTTGTAGCCCAAAGCCTTCAACAAAATCGTAACCGGCATTTTACGGCGACGGTCGATACGGAAATATAGCAAATCTTTCGGGTCAAATTCGAAATCTAGCCACGAGCCACGGTAAGGAATGATTCGAGCAGAGAACAACAATTTACCGGAGGAATGGGTCTTGCCGCGGTCATGCTCAAAAAATACACCGGGAGAACGGTGCAACTGAGAAACAATTACACGTTCGGTACCGTTAATGACAAACGAACCACTTGGAGTCATCAATGGGATTTCGCCCATGTACACTTCATTTTCACGAACTTCTTTGACTGTCGGTTTAGACGCTTCCTTGTCTAAAATAACCAATCGGATACGCGCGCGCAGGGGGGCGGCATAAGTGATTCCGCGCAATTGACATTCAGGAATATCGAACAAAGGCTCACCCAACGTGTAATGCACAAACTCCAGACGCGCATAACCATTGTGGCTGACGATAGGGAAAATAGAATTAAATGCAGCCTGCAGACCATCGTCAGTGCGCTGATCGAAAGCATTTTCTAATTGCAGAAATTTCGCATAAGAATCAATTTGTGTTGCCAACAAAAAGGGAACGTCCAATACGTTCTCTCGTTTTGCAAAACTCTTACGGATACGTTTTTTCTCGGTAAACGAATAATTCATATACACTCCGAAAAGCAATTTTAAAAAAGAGGTCGTCTGAAATAACGCCTATTGTTTGTGTTATTTACATTTATTTAAACTTAACTTGCGAATAAATTGCAAATAAATGTAAATAACAAATCAACCTAATAACAATAAGCAAAATAAGGCTGGCAGAAAACTGCCAGCCTTTACAGGAAGCATCAAATTATTTGATTTCGACTTTAGCGCCGGCTTCTTCCAATTGTTTTTGGATGTCTTCAGCTTCAGCTTTAGAAACACCTTCTTTAAGAGTTTTAGGCGCGCCATCAACGATGTCTTTAGCTTCTTTCAGACCCAGACCGGTAATTGCGCGAACTACTTTAATCACGCCAACTTTTTGGTCACCGGCAGAAGCCAATACTACGTCAAATTCAGTTTTTTCTTCAGCGGCAGCAGCGCCAGCACCAGCAGGACCTGCAACTGCAACAGCAGCAGCAGAAACGCCGAATTTTTCTTCAAAAGCTTTAACCAAGTCGTTCAATTCCATTACGGTCAAAGAACCAACTGCTTCCAAAATGTCTTCTTTAGTAATAGCCATGCTATTTATACTCCAAATATTGTATTAAAAAATAATTGATTAACAGAAACAAAATTGATTAAGCGGCTTCTTCGCCTGCTTTTTTCTCTGCCAAAGCAGCCAAACCACGCGCAAAGCCTGATACAGGAGCTTGCATAACGAACAACAGTTTGGACAACAGCTCTTCGCGGCTCGGAATAGAAGCCAACTCAGCAACCTGAGCAGCATTCATCACTTCACCATTGTAAGAACCGGCTTTAACTACAATCTTGTCATCTTTTTTCGCGAATTGGTGCAACACTTTAGCAGCAGCAACAGCATCTTCAGAAGCAGCATAAACCAACGGACCAACCATTTGATCAGCCAAAGCTGCGAATGAAGTACCCTCTACTGCACGACGAGCCAATGTATTTTTCAGAACGCGCAAGTAAACGCCTTCTTTACGCGCATTAGCGCGAAGCTCAGTCATACTGGAAACACTGATACCGCGATATTCAGCAACCACGAGAGTCTGAGCGTTAGCAATTGCTGCGCTGATTTCCTCTACGGCTACTTTCTTGGTTTCAATATTGAGACTCAAGGTCTACCTCCCACTGTTTATAAACAGGATATCGGAATGATATCCCACCAGCGCGGTAACCTAAAAAGACATCTTACAAGCAATCTTGTAATGTGTTTCAGGACTACCGTCTGCGTAGGGCAGTTACGATTAAATCTTGCGATCCCTACGGTCTTGGACATCTACTTAATTCTAAGTAGCCCAAATTCAAGCAACTCTATTTTGAGTTGCTTGAAAATTTCTTAGATTAGTTATTCACGCTTGATGTATCAACGCGAACACCTAAACCCATAGTGCTGGATACAGCAACTTTTTTCAGGTACTGACCTTTAGCAGCAGCAGGTTTAGCTTTAACGATAGCATCCAGCAATGCATCAAAGTTCTCTTTCAAATCAGCCTCAGCGAATGAAGCACGACCGATAGTTGCATGAACGATACCAGCTTTGTCTGTACGATATTGCACTTGACCTGCTTTTGCATTTTTAACTGCTTCAGCCACATTAGGAGTAACAGTACCTACTTTAGGGTTTGGCATCAAACCACGTGGACCCAAGATGGTACCCAATTGACCAACGATGCGCATTGCATCAGGAGAAGCAATAACAACGTCAAAGTTCAGATTACCTGCTTTAATTTCAGCAGCCAAATCTTCAAAGCCGACAACATCAGCACCAGCTTCTTTAGCTGCATCAGCATTTGCACCTTGAGTAAATACTGCCACGCGGGTTGTTTTACCGGTACCTTTAGGCAGAACAACTGAACCACGGATAACTTGGTCAGATTTACGCGGATCAACACCCAAGTTGAAAGATACGTCAACAGACTCGTCAAATTTAGCAGTCGCTGCTTTTTTTACCAAAGCAATTGCTTCATCAATTGCATATAATTTATTGGCTTCAATAGAAGAGCGTAAAGCTTTCAAGCGTTTAGATACTTTAGCCATTATACAACACCCTCCACATCCAAACCCATTGAGCGAGCAGAACCAGCAATAGTGCGAACAGCGGCATCCAAATCAGCAGCAGTCAAATCAGGTTCTTTAGTTTTAGCAATTTCTTCCAACTGAGCACGGGTCAATTTACCCACTTTATTGGTCAGAGGATTAGAACTACCTTTTTGCAGACCAGCGGCTTTTTTCAACAGAATAGAGGCCGGAGGAGTTTTCATCACAAAAGTGAATGACTTATCCGCAAATGCAGTAATTACAACTGGAATCGGCAAACCAGGCTCCATGCCTTGAGTTGCAGCATTAAATGCTTTACAGAATTCCATAATATTCAGACCACGTTGACCCAAAGCAGGACCAACTGGGGGAGATGGATTGGCTTTACCTGCAGGAATTTGCAGTTTGATATAGCCGATAATTTTCTTTGCCACTTATAGGACTCCTAAAAACGGGTATAGCGCGGAACCATTTCCGCTTCCCAAAAAAGAATTCAGTATTATATTTACTTAGAGATTTTTTTTCAAGGGATTTAAAAACTTAAATCTTTTCCACTTGACCAAACTCCAGCTCAACCGGGGTTTCACGACCAAAAATCTGAACAGAAACCCTCAATTTATTACGCTCATAATTCACTTCATCTACAATACCGTTGAAGTCAGCAAAAGGTCCTTCGTTTACACGAACTTGCTGCCCCACTTCAAATTCAACTTTAGGTTTAGGCTTCTCAACCCCAGAACGAACCTGTTGCAAGATTGCATCAGCCTCTCTTTGAGAAATCGGAGTAGGCTTATTTGCCGTACCACCAATAAAGCCTGAAACTCGAGGGGTACTTTTCACCAAATGCCATGAGTCATCAGTCATTTCCATTTCGACCAAGACATAGCCTGGATAAAACTTACGCTCACTAATGGTTTTTCGACCATTTTTAATATCGACCACTTCTTCAACAGGAACAAGGATCTGACCGAAATAACCTTCCATACCTTCGCGAGCAATGCGCTCTTTTAATGTCTTTTGGACATTTTTCTCAAAGCCGGAATAAGCCTGCACAACATACCAACGTTTTGACATTTTTACCCCCTCTTCAACAACACATCAAAAAACAGCCATGAAATAGCACTGTCTGCCGCATAAATAAATACTGCCAAGATTGAAACAAATATGACAACGAAAATCGTCATCTTAACTGCATCATCTCGCGCAGGCCAAACAACTTTTTTAAACTCAGACCATGAGTTTCTAAAATAGGAAAGCAGCCCTTCTCGCTTAGGTGGCGTAGAATGATTGCCGGACGTTACAAGCTGACCCGACTTTTCTGCTTTATGTTCAGATGTATGTTCAGTCATCTTTACTCACTTACCACAGCATCAAAGTCGCACTACCTCACTCATGCAATGGTTTAAATTAATTACTAAAAAAGAAATGCAAAAAAATTAACCGGCACAGGGCCGGTTAATTTTTTATTTGGCAGGCCAAGAGGGTCTCGAACCCCCAACCCTCGGTTTTGGAGACCGATACTCTACCAATTGAGCTATTGGCCTCTAAACTTAAGCGATGATAGAAGAAACCACGCCCGCACCTACGGTACGACCACCTTCGCGAATCGCAAAGCGCAGACCTTCTTCCATAGCGATAGGTGCAATCAGTTCTACAGTGATCGCCACGTTCTCACCAGGCATAACCATTTCTACGCCTTCTTCCAAAGTAACCGCGCCGGTTACGTCGGTAGTACGGAAGTAGAATTGTGGACGGTAGTTAGCGAAGAACGGAGTATGACGACCACCCTCTTCTTTGCTCAATACGTACACTTCTGCTTTGAATTTGGTGTGAGGAGTGATGGTACCCGGTTTAGCCAATACTTGACCGCGTTCCACTTCTTCGCGTTTGGTACCGCGCAGCAATACGCCTACGTTGTCACCGGCTTGACCTTCGTCCAGCAGTTTGCGGAACATTTCAACACCGGTACAAGTGGTTTTTTGGGTTTCTTTCAGACCTACGATTTCGATCTCGTCACCAACGTGGATAACACCGCGCTCTACACGGCCGGTTACTACTGTACCACGACCGGAGATAGAGAATACGTCTTCGATAGGCAA
>NZ_KV794877.1:0-20020 GCF_001808875.1 Neisseria sp. HMSC064E01 | reverse complement strand
CATTATTGAAACCTTCATTGGCCTCTCCTTGCGCTTCCAATAATGCTTTATTGTCGGTAACTGATTTAGTCAAGCCATCCAGCGTTTCATCATGTGCCGCAACAACCTTGTTCAAACCTTTTCCGCCAAAGCCGTCAGCTTCAACATCTTCTTTCTTGGCAGTACGGATGACTTTTGAGCCGTCTTCTTTAGTTACAACAATTTGATCGCCTTCTTTGAAACCGTTGAGCTCTTGAGCATTCTCAATTGCTGCCAATGCAGCTTGCGCCGCAGCTTTTTGGGTATCTTTCACAGCTTCTTTCAAGCCCAGTCCTTTGAACTCGTCGGCTGCAACATCTTTTGGTTCAGCTTTACGGATAACTTTTGAGCCGTCATCTTTAGTTACAACGATTTGATCGCCTTCTTTAAAACCGTTGAATTCTTGAGCATTTTCCATTGTTGCCAACGCAACTTGCGCAGTAGCTTTTTGTGTAGCCTCTAACTCTTTAGCCAAGTCTTCTACGCCTTTGCTTGCTTTGTCAGCTTTTTCGGTAACTGCGTCAATCTTAGAAGCTGCATCTACGGCTTTATCGGCGGCATCTTTGGCTTCTTTTACTTTGCTGTCTACATTTGCGGAAAGCTCAGTTACTTTTTCTTCAGCGGCTTTAGCTGAAACTTTGGCAGCAGCTGTGTCTTGCTCCAGAGTATCTACACGTTTGTTTACTGCAGTTACATCTCCGGCTACTTTTTCGATGGATTCGGAAAGCTCGGTTGAAGCTTTGGTAATTTCCTCGTCCACTTCATCAAACTTAGCAGAAACTTCTTTACCCATTTCTGCCACATCTCCAGCGACTTTAGCAATGTGCTCATTGTTGCTGGTAATGGCAGCTTTCAGTTGTGCTACTGTTTGATCCTGCTCATCCAAAGCTTCATCTATGTCTTTAGCTAAATTGTCCACTCGTGTATTGACAGCGGCAATACCGCCTGCCAAGCCCACACCTTTCATGCTGTCGGCTTCGATATCTACATTAGTGGCTTCACGGACGGTTTTGCTGCCATCTTCATTAGTAGCGACGAAGTTGCTACCGGCAGCAAAGCCATTAACTGCCTGCTCCAGCTCCATAGTTTTCAACAACAGGGCATCGGCATCTTTTTTGAAAGTCAGCTTACCGCTCTCTGTATCAAATTTCGTACCTTCGCCAAAAACAGTAGCAAATGCTGCTTGCCCTTGATCCTCTTTGCTTCCGACAGCTTTTGCGAAGTTTACTTCTTCTGCGGCCGCTGCGCCGCTCACTACGGCTGCCGCAACAGCCAAACTCAATGCTTTAACGTTAAATTTTTTCATGTTTTTTTACCTTTGTGGTGGGTGTAAGGACGTTATTCAAGCTTCTCTTTTCCCCGTAAACTGAAAAGGGACACCGCATGGTCTTAACGGTGATAGTCACTTGAAGAAAGTTGCACCTGTAATTGTAAAAAAATGAAATTTAAATGCAAGTATTCTGCATAGATTTTTCAAATATCATGAAAATATGTTGTATATATACATCATTCGCATAAAGAGCAAGGAGCACCAAACAAATTCATGATAAATAACTTTAATCGCTCTTGGTGATGCGGCATGCCGACATATAAGCCTTTATGCTCCACTAAGCATTTTGCAATTGAGTTTTCAATCGACTGATTTTTAGATCATAAAAACAAAAAAGACTGCATAAAGCAGTCTTTTTGTCACAAAGCGGCTATTAGCGTTTGAACAGGTTGCCGAATTTGTTGTTGAATTTATCCACGCGACCGGTAGTATCGACGATTTTTTGAGTACCGGTGTAGAACGGATGGCACAAAGAGCAAACCTCGATGTTGAAGCTTTCTTTTTCCATGGCGGATTTGGTTACGAATTTGTTACCGCAAGAGCAGGTAACATTGATTTCGTGGTAATTAGGATGGATGTCTTGTTTCATGTTGTTTCCTTTCGATTAAGCGGGCATAGGGGATGTACCTATGCTTCAAACAAGCTGGCGATTATTGATAATTTTTGTTTGTTTGTCAAGAAGATATTGCCTTTACGCCGGATAAGGCTCTGAAAAAATCGTTATTTATCGGCACGATACGCGAATTTACTGAGGAAACGTTATGGTCAGCAGGTATCCGCCTGAGCAATATTTGTTGTAAATAAGGTTTCTTTTAACGCTCCCAACTATTAAGCTGCAGATTAAGATGGTGGATTGTCTTAAAGCAGTGACCTTGTACTCGCCCAAGCTTCTACCATTCTAGCGAATAATTTACAAATGACATTATACTTTTTATTATTGTTGTTTAGATTATAAACATACCGAAATTTACTATTTTTCATAAACTTCATCTTACAGGTCGGGTCTCATGCAAACCTGCCCTTAAAATGGAAAGTTGGATAATGAGTATTAAAACAAAAACCTGTTCTTGGCTGCTACGCGGACTGGGCGGAATGTTGCCCCAGTCTTATATGAGGGTTATAGGACCACCTTCTAAAAAAATCAGAGCTTTCCTTGCATCGGGAATTTCTTCGCATATCGGCAGAAACGTCAATATTGACAAAGGCGCTTATGTTATGCCGGATACGGTGATCGGCGATAACTCGGGGGTCGGCGTTAATTGCGAAATATGCTACGGCTTGACGATAGGCAATAATGTCATGATGGGGCCGGAGTGTTTGTTTTATTCTAATAATCACAAGTTTAATCGCGAAACTTTGAAATATGAGGGCTACACGGAAGTCAATCCGATTGTGATTGAGGATGATGTATGGATCGGACGACGGGCGATTATTATGGGTGGTGTCCGGGTAGGCAAAGGAGCAGTTATCGGTGCTGGCGCGGTGGTAACCAAAGATGTGCCGCCATATTGCGTCGCCGCTGGGAACCCGGCAGTCATTAAGAAGAACCTATTGGAAGATTGAGTACACACATCACGGTTTTCAACTTTCAACCAGATACGAAAAAAGGTCGTCTGAAAATGTTTTCAGACGACCTTTTTATATCAAAGCAAATTAACCACGCCGCCAAGTCGTGCCGCCGGCGTTGTCTTCCAGAATGATTTTGTGTTCGTTCAGAAGGTCGCGGATGCGGTCGGACTCTGCCCAGTTTTTATCCGCGCGCGCTTGTTTGCGCCGTGCGATTAAGTCTTCGATTTCTTCGTTGGAGAGGCCGTCTAAAACCGCCCCGCCTTGCAGGAACTCGGTCGGATCGCGTTGCAGCAGACCGATGATGCCGCCCAAGGCTTTCAGGCAACCGGCGAGGTGCGCATCGTTGGTTTTGTTCACTTCGCCTGCCAGTTCAAACAACACGGCAACGGCTTCGACCGTACCGAAATCGTCGTTCATGGCGGCGTAGAAGCGGCGGGTGTAGTCGTTGGCGTTTTCAGACAATTTGAACGCAACGGCAGGCGTGTTTTTCAAGGTAGTGTATAGGCGTGTCAGCGCGCCTTTTGCGTCGTCCAAATGCGCGTCGGAGTAATTCAACGGGCTGCGGTAGTGGGCGCGCAGGATGAAGAAACGCACGACTTCGGGATCGTATTGTTTCAACACTTCGCGGATGGTGAAAAAGTTGCCCAACGATTTGGACATTTTTTCGCCGTCCACACGGATGAAGCCGTTGTGCAGCCAGTATTTAACGTGGCTGGCGATGCTTTGGCCGTGGTGGGTTTGTGCATGGTCGTGGCCGCAGGTATGACCGCTGGCACCGACGCTTTGAGCGATTTCGTTTTCATGGTGCGGGAACTGCAAATCCGCGCCGCCGCCGTGGATGTCGAAAGTATCGCCGAACAGGTTTTCACTCATGGCGGAGCATTCAATATGCCAACCCGGACGGCCGTTGCCCCACGGGCTTTCCCATGCCGGCTCGCCTGCTTTGGCCGCTTTCCACAACACAAAATCAAGCGGATCGCGTTTGAAACCGTCCACTTCCACGCGCTCGCCTGCGCGCAGGTCATCCAACGATTTGCCCGATAATTGTCCGTAAGCCGAAAACTCGCGCACGGCGTAGTAAACGTCGCCGTTTGCGGCAGGATATGCTTTGCCGTTTTGAATCAGGGTTTCAATCATGGCAATCATCTGCGGGATATTTTCTGTCGCCTTCGGCTCGATGTCGGGACGCAACACGCCCAAAGCATCGGCATCTTCGTGCATAGCTTGGATGAAACGCGCGGTCAGTTCGCCAATGGTTTCGCCGTTTTCAGCCGCACGGACGATGATTTTGTCGTCGATGTCGGTAATGTTGCGCACATAGGTGAGCGGATAGCCGCACTCGCGCAGCCAGCGGGCAATCATGTCAAACACCACCATCACGCGGGCATGGCCGAGATGGCAGTAGTCGTAAACCGTCATGCCGCACACGTACATACGTACGTTGGCAGGATCGATGGGGGAAAAGGCTTCTTTTTGGCGGGTGAGGGTGTTGTAGAGGTTTAGCATGGGATTCTCAGAAATTAGAATTATTTAATAAGTTCATTCTCCAACTCGTTGGCCTCAAACCATATCAAAGCAGGACCAAGCAACCAAAGAATTACAAGTATAGGAACAAAATTAACACTTCCACTAATATTCAAACCAGTTACGAACAACAAACAAAAAAGTATTTCACATAATACAAGAGCAAATGCATTCGCATGCTCTCGCAAATGTCTATATGACTCCACATAATCTAGTTTTTTCTGTCGTTTTTTTGCAAGTTTTTTGTAAAAATCAGTTATTAGCAGACTAGGTTCTTCTGTGACACTCCACAAAGATAGCATAGTAGTAAACGAAAAAGAAACAGTAGATAAAAAAATGAATAAAATTATTTCAATTATTTTATTGAAATTAAGTTTATCGAGAAACATATCATCAGAAATATAACCCATAATCACCACTAATAAGGTTATTACCAATGAAAACACGAAAGTATATACACTCCATTTAGGCCAAAATGAAGACTGAGTGTTTAATTTTCTAAATACAATTACTCTTAATGCATGAAATACCAACATGGGCGCACTGGATAAATAACAATACGCCAAACCACAAACACCCAAAATAACCAAATGAACAAAAGACAAATCTTTTGGATCTTTGGGAATAAGAAAAGCTAATCTATTTAATCCAAATTTAGTGGCAATATCAGTTTGAATAAAAATATATAGTAGTATAAATATACCCATTACCGAACCTAGCGCATACCGCAAGGCATAAAAATCCCACCATCGTTTATCCATTTATTTTTCCTTATCAAATCTTACTCTTTTACTAACCTAATAATAAAACAGCTCTGGGTTTAACGCTGCGTATGGCCGACTATCTTTTCCGTGCCGCCCGGCTGTAATTCCACAATATTGCCGTGCTCGTCGCCGACATACACCGATGTGTATTTGCGCTTTTCGGCCATCCATGCGCGGTAGAGGCTTTGCAGGGTGTCTTGTTTGCGCTTGAGGGCTTGGATTTGTTCGGGCGTAATCATGTTTGTCCTTGCGTGGCTGTCGGATAAGGCCGTCTAAAAACCTTTCAGACGGCCTTTGCCGTTATTCACTCTGCCTTCAACACCGAAGTATCCGTCTGCGGCTGCGCGGCGGCGGCTTTTTCGGCGGCTTCGGCCTCGGCGGCGATGCGTTTTTTCTCAGTCAGGTATTGGTTGATTTGGTGTACCAATTCCTGCGTGCCTTGGTGGGTCAGTGCGCTGATTTGGAAGAGGCGCGGGGTTTCCATGTCGAATTGGAAACGGTCGTCTGGTTTGGGGTAATCCCAGCCGATGGCTTCTAGGAAGGCGGCGCTACGCGCTTGGGCTTCTTCTTCATCGAGCATGTCGAGTTTGTTCAGCACGAGCCAGCGCGGTTTGCCGTAGAGTTCTTCGTCGTATTTGCGCAGTTCGTTGATGATGGCGAGTGCTTCTTCGGCGGGGTTGACGGTTTCGTCGAAGGGCGCTAAATCGACGACGTGCAGCAGCAGGCCGGTACGTGATAAGTGTTTGAGGAAGCGGTGTCCCAAGCCTGCGCCTTCTGCCGCGCCTTCAATCAGGCCGGGGATGTCTGCCATGACGAAGCTGTGGTTTTCGTCGATGCGCACGACGCCTAAATTCGGATGCAGGGTGGTGAAGGGGTAGTTGGCGATTTTGGGGCGTGCGGCGGATACGGCAGTAATCAGGGTGGATTTACCGGCGTTTGGCATGCCTAACAAGCCGACATCGGCGAGGACTTTAAGCTCGAGTTGCAGGGAACGGGTTTCGCCTTCTTCGCCGGGCGTGGATTGTTTGGGCGCGCGGTTGACGGACGATTTGAAGTGGATGTTGCCCAAGCCGCCTTTGCCGCCTTTGGCAAGGCAGACGCGCTGGCCGTGGTGGGTGAGGTCGGCAACGATTTCGTCGGTGTCGAGGTCGCGGATGAGGGTGCCGACGGGCATTTTGAGGACGATGTCGTCCGCCCCTGCGCCGTAGCGGTCGGAGCCGTGACCTTTTTCGCCGTTTTTGGCTTGGTAGCGTTTGACGAAGCGGTATTCGACGAGGGTGTTGGTGTTTTCGTCGGCTTCTGCCCAAACGCTGCCGCCCTTACCGCCGTCGCCGCCGTCAGGGCCGCCGCGCGGTACGAATTTTTCGCGGCGGAAACTGGTTGCGCCATTACCGCCTTTGCCTGCGGCGACTTCGATTTTTGCTTCGTCGATGAATTTCATGGTGTTCTCTTGTATTTTGGCTTTCAGACGACCTTTTGTGCGGAGGTCGTCTGAAAAAATGGGAATGGGGGATATTATAAGGGATATGGGGGATGTGCGCCCGTTTCTCTGTTGACGGCAGTGCAATTGGCAGTCGGATGATATGTTACTAATCGATGGTTCAGGGCAGAAATTCTTATTGTCTGACTTGAATACCCTCTTTCTTGATAATGATGCTGACCCAGAACTTGATTCACGACATATCTAATACCGGCATTTCCTACGAAAACAGCCGTCCTGAAATTGTGTTTTCGGACAGCTGTCTGTTTTTAGTTTTCTATACCGGCAAAGTGCATTTATTTGGCTGTTTTTCGCTCTTCGCGCACTTTGTCTGCAAGCAGGTCTATGGTTTTCATACCTGTTTCCCAGTCTGCAAATTCGACTTTGTATTTACCACCGACGATAACAGTGGGGGTACCATCGATTTTGTACGTATTGGTCAGTTCTGCCATTTTATCGGCACGCGTCTGACTCTCGGGAGATTCATAGGCAGCGAGAACTTTTTTGCCGTCAAAGGCAGTTTGCTCGTTCAGCCATTTTTTGAGCGTCTCAGGGTCTTGCAGTTTAATCTTCTGATTAACCATAGCATCAAAGATACTGCTGTTTGCTGCGTCTTTACTTTCTGCGACTGCCATATCAACGGCAGCTGCAAGGCGCGCTAATGGTTTCATCTCATCACCCCAGACAACGTGTTCTGTGCGCAGATAAGTGTCATCTTTGAAGGTTTTGGCGTGTTTGCTCAAGACAGGCTCGAGGTGGGCGCAGTGCGGACAGAAGTAGCCGAAAAATTCGAGGACTTCGACTTTACCTGTTTGCTGTTGGGGAATGGGTGTACTGAGAGTGGTGTAGTTAAGTCCTTCAACCAAAGTAACAGGTGCAGCGGAGGCTGCTGAAGCAGCGGGCGTACTGTCGGTAGGGACGCTGGTTTGGACTTTGTTGTCACAGGCAGCGAGGGTGAGTAGAGCTGCGGCAAGGGCGAGGGTTTTCAGTTTCATAATAAACTCCGTGATGATCCAGTCAAACATAGGATTCTATTGCATTTCGACAGTTTGATATATGGCTTGATGTGAAAAAAACGATTTCATATAAGAAAAGAATGGTTTCAGACGACATGAAAGAGGTAGGGATTGAGTACAAATTTTCGGCATAGTCAGCATAGTGATGTTGATTCTAACGATTTTTTCAAACCGAAATATCAATCAAAAAAGTCTAAATAAACCGTAAACAGTTCAAAAAAGGTCGTCTGAAAATTTATCCATGCGTTTTACGATTTTTAAGATACCAACAAACTCGCTTTTATGACAATTATGTCAATAACCAGCTCAAAGTAGATACCCTGCAAAACCAATAAGGTAGCCCCCTACTCTTTCCATGAATAGAAATTGATGCAAAGATCAAAAATTCCAAATCAATTAGTCTGCATTATCCACACTGTCTTTAGCTTTTTTCTAATTTATTGGTTGATTTGTTGCCTAATACGGACCCAAAATTAGAAAGTGGCGAAACTTAGAAAATATCAAACAAGTCTACTATAGAGAAAAGCCTGAACATATTTACTATGTTCAGGCTTTTTATATTTGGCTCCCCGACCTGGGCTCGAACCAGGGACCTGCGGATTAACAGTCCGTCGCTCTACCGACTGAGCTATCGGGGAATTAAGGGGATAATTCTATCCTTAAATTTAAAATAAGTCAAGAACTATTTCCTTATAATTTTTACAACTATGATTTCTATATAATTTATAGAATTTCTGCAATGTGCTTGGCAGCACGTTTTGCATCCAACAAAATCAAGCCCAGTTTACCACTTTCCTTTGCCATCAATGCCAATACTGCATTATCACCCGCTTGACTCAACAGAATATAACCTGTTTTGCCTTTAACCATCACTTGGTCCAACTCACCACAAGCCAATTCATGCACTGATCGGTTGCCTAATGCCAACAATGTCGCAGACATGGCACCAACTCTGTCCGCATTCAAATGTGATGGCAGCATCGTAGCAATCGGCAAACCATCAGTTGATATTACAGCTGACGCTGTAATATCAGGAGAAGTATTATTTAAATCACTTAACACGGAGATTAATAATTGTTGCATATTTATTCCATTCTAAAATTATAACTTTAGTTATATCACTTGCTGGCGGCTACCATATCTGTGGTACAACACTTTAACCAGTGTCACAAATGCCTCTTTATTTAAGTCAGGCATGCCACCTATAACTAGAATCAACTTAGTTTCACCAATATACAATGGGAAAAATGTTAACTCACTCTGACCTGAAGGATCACAAATACCCCATGCACTATTATTGATATGCAAATTGTTGCGGATTAGTAGACGATGACCATCTTCCATCTTAGCTACCTCACTTGCCAGCAAACCGAGTTCTTCAGCAGCCTCATGATGGAAATTAGCATTGGCAAAATACAGACCATTTTCATCAGCCAACAAAGCCTTACCTGAATTAGACAACTGCTCTAACAATTCCGGCAATTGCTCGTCTGTCAAATGGATATCTTCGTTACTAATATTTTCATCACCATATAAAAACTCTAAGCGCTGCAAACGATACAATAAGTTCAAAGCTGTATTGATATCACTGGTATCAGCCCAAGCTAGAATTTTTTCGCTACTAATGACCTCTGACGGATTGGCACGCAATAAACTGTATAGCAATGTTCTACTTGCGCTTGGCGTATCGCTGGTTACTGCATAATAAGCACCAGCAGGTGTAATTCTGGGATATAAATTTGATTGCAAAGAAAGTGTTGATTCCATTTTATACCTCTAAACCCGGATCAATTGAGAACAACATTGCGCTAACCAATTGTTTGACATCATCTTCTCTACGAGCATCAATCTCAAAAACCGGTACATTAAAATTATTTTGTGCTAAATATTTCTGATATACATCAACGCTTGGCAATGAACGAATATCCATTTTAGTAACGCCGACTACTAATGGCGCAGTTTTCAACAATTCTCGGAATGCTTCTAAGAAGAATTGCAAATCCTTCAATGGGTTTGTTCGTGTATTATCCAAAAGCAATACTAATCCCATACTACCCTGGCTTAGAATTTCCCACATAAAGTTAAAACGTTCTTGCCCTGGTGTACCATATAAATGAACTTTGACTTCTTCATCCAAATGAATCACGCCATAATCCATTGCTACGGTGGTGTACCCCTTACGAACTAGCGTCATATCTGATGCAGATGCATCTGTCTGTACAGGCGGTTCGTCCGATAACGCAGAAATTGCTGTTGTTTTACCTACTCCAACCGGACCGGTAAAGATAATTTTATTTTCTTTCATTACATGTCCTTTTTAGCGTTTTCCCAATAATTTACGCATTAAGCGCTGCAACAAACCGCGTGGCTGTTCTTGCGAAGGACCTGCCACTTTTTCTGCATCTTTAACCATCTGGCTGTCAGGTACATCACTATTAACACTAACATGTTCAGACATATTGGCATGCTGATTAGCCTGATTTGGAGCATATTCGTTATCTGTTGCCAAAAAGCCGGTTACAGAAGTTGCAGCCAAATAATTCAAGATATCCGGCATTTCCAAAGGCATAACTTTATAGAGGATATTCAAGTTGACTGATGTCTTAGTTAAAAACGCAGATAACCTCATAGACTCAGGAACAGGAGCCAGTCTAGTCAAATTAGGCCAACGCTTTAAAGTAAAGATCGTTTGTGGAGTCATCGGATAAATCAATCTTCCCTGAGCAGTCCAAATTGCCATCTGCCACAAACAAGACATAATCGTTACTTTGGCTTTTTCTTTCCACTGAGGGTTATCCGGCACAACTTTACATACAACAGATAAATTGTCGTTTTTACAAAGACCCTCTAACTCATGAGCATTAACTGTCAGCAATACCCTTTGAATGCTTGGAAAAACAATTAATACCGGCTTGCCCTCATGCAAAACAGCAATATCCTGATGACCTTGGCTAGCAAACTTCAAAGCGCCAAGTAATCCTTTATTTGGATTAAAACGACGAATAGTAGCCTTTCTGCCTTCGCTACTGTTTTGCGCTCCGTCTTGTGCCTCTGCTTTTTGAGCTGAAGCATCAAAAACATTCCCACCCTGTGCCAAACTTCTCAAAATTGGGAATAAGGTATCGAATTTAACTGGCTTAGCCAAATATGGTGTTGTAACAGACGGCTCTTGCGAGCAAAACATCGCAACCGGCGTATCAGGGTATTTGATTTTAAGCGTTTTCCAAGTTTCAATACCCTCAACAGTATCAGTGTCTACCAACACTAAATCTGGTGTTTCATCTGAATTTGAGTCAAGAATCTGATAGTTTGTCGTATTGTGCATTTTAAAGGCCATACGGAAAACGGCTTCTTGCTGCTCGCTCATATCGCGCAGCATAATCCGTATGGTTTTGATTTTAGGTAACAGATTATCCATCATGGTACTCTCTAATTATTTTATTTTTTTGAATGTTGATTTACATGTTGCAGTAAACGGCTCATTGCCAATACCACTTCTTCAGGAAGGCTGACAACGCGTTCACGCAATAAGCGCAAGAATTGTTCCAAGCGTGCCCAATCTTCTACTCTTTCGTAAAGATCAAACAACATCACATACAATTGAGATTCTTGCGGGTACTGTAAAACAGCTTGTTCCAAAGTACCTATGGCCAAATCCAACTGACCGTACATCAGCAAAGATTCCACTTCTTTCAATGCTTCATCCGCAGGAGAGGCATTGACGCTAATAATAGAAGAATCCTTTTGTACCAGTTCGCGATATTTAGCTTTCATTTGTAGAGAAGTAGGTCGGATATAACCCCTTTCCAAACCAATTTCTCTAATTTTATTTTCGTTAGGTCCTTTCTCCAAATCATCAAATACTTCATGATAACCAAGGCTATACCCCCAACCTAGCATGCGTTCTTTCACTTGGCGGCCATACTGACCCAATGAGTGGTACAGCTTCCACAAGTGTTTAGCAAACTGACTAATTTCTTCATGCTGATAGTCAAGTTTTAATGCATCGATGATAAGGCTTGCAGGTTTGGAAGAACTTTGAATGGCACGGTTATATTGTTGAACAGCAGTTTCATAACCTACTTTGTCTTTCAAGATTTTGGCGCTTTGCTCAGGTTTAACGAACCCAATAACAGCACCCATCTCTTCTGGCGTAATATCCGTAAACTCTTTCTTGCCTAATACGATAGAAGAGCGTTTGGAAACACCATGAGTATGATTAGCACCAGCATTGTCATTAGTCATAACAGGCGAGGATACGGATGTCTCTTCCAAATCAGGCTGTTCTCCGATTTGACGCTCGATTTCCTGCATGCTCCAGCCCAAACGTCCTTCTGCCAATACACGTAATGGCAAATGCGTTTGATCGGACATCAAGCCTGCTTTAACGTACTCAGCCAAACTTTCTTCAGACAAAACGGCGCCATGACGTTCTAAGGCATCTGTCAGCATATCGATATTGCCAACGCGCAGACTCAGCCCGACAAGCTCATGCACTAATTTTTCAGGCGCACCGTCGCTCAGGCCATTCAAATAACCTGCCAAGGATTCGGCAGCTTTACTCTCATAACCGAATTGCTTATATACTTGATATTCCGTCAGCGGATCGACTTCTTGCGCAGATACTGACGTGGCTGAACCGGCAGAACTACTGCCTCCCCATTCCCAATCTTGTTGATCCGGATCGGAAACGGATTGATTGATTTGATCAACCCAATCCGGACTTCCCCCTTCAATACTTTCTTGATTTGGGTGATGGTTTTTTTTGGATGATACTTTAGCTGCTTTTGTCGTCTTTTTAGTTTTAACTGTGCCATTCTGTTTATAAAAAATAAACAGCAGCACCATAAACAAAAGCACTAGCAATATGATTAAAAGATAATTCAAGAACACCTCCCGATACTGTGGTGCAGCAAATAAAACTACATATATTCGATGTTCGGCATTTATGGAAACAGCCGAATCATCTATTCCCCAATTGAATTATGATAACATGATTCAACCAATAATTACATTAAAAACCATTTGTCAGACACTCCCACTATCGGATTTACAACTCAAACACGCCGATGGATTCGACGTGTGAAGTCTGTGCAAACATATTCATTACGCCTGCGGATTTGAAGTTGTATCCCTTATTTACCAAGACTTCCGCGTCGCGCGCAAAAGTTGAAGGGTTACATGAAACATATACGATTCTTTTCGGCAGATATGGAGCGTGTAGCGATTTGACAACAGCATAAGCACCACTCCTTGGCGGATCGAGTAATATTTTGTCGAACACACCCCATGAGGCTACTGTTTTTTCATCCGTATCGAACAAGTCTACCGTCTTAAACGACACATATTTTACACAACTGTTTCGAAGAGCGTTTTGTTTTGCACGTAAAACAAGCGAATCCAGACCTTCAATACCTATTACTGATGCACCACTCTTTGCCATAGGCAGGCTGAAATTGCCGAGACCACAAAACAAATCCGCCACCCTGTCATTGGGCTGTATATCCAACAGGCGCAAAGCCCTGCTGATCATTACAGCATTCAATTCTGCATTAATCTGCGTAAAATCACCTGGCTGATAAGGCATTTCCACAGAAAATTCAGGCAAACTGTACTTCAATTCAGGCAAATCTTTAGGATATAGCGCAGATGATGGCTCACGCCCATATTGAACCCAAATCTGCCAAGCCCGTTTTGCCCCACCCAATATCCTATCAAACCATTCCTCAATTTGCTTCAAAGAGTGGCTAGACGGTTTTTTTATGAAACAAATGTTCAAAACAACCAATTCACGGCTATTAAAAAATTCTACAAATTTGACTGCCGCCCCGCCATCAGACAGCGTTTGCAACAATAATTTCACCACAGGCAGGACATCTGAAATATGCTGCGGCAACACATGACATACCTCAATATCGACTACTTCATTGGTTTTTTTCGCCTGAAAACCCATTTTCAGACGACCATTCTTATCAACTGAAACACTCAGCCGCGCCCTATCCCGATAATGCCAAGCCGAACCATAAATAGGTGGCAAAATCTGCTCCGGCCTGACTCTGCCGATACGCTCAAGCTGTTCTTCCAAAATACGTTGCTTCAATGCAACTTGAGCGGTTGGAGACACATGTTGCAACGAGCAGCCGCCACATGTCTCATAATAACCACACGCAGGGCGGACTCGTTCAGCCGACTCTTTTAATACTTCTACCGTCTCCGCTTCGCTAAACTGCTTCTTCTCCTTCAACACCCGAAACGATACCTTCTCAGTCGGCAGCGCACCTTTAATAAAGACAGTTTTGCCATGCACTCTGGCAACGCCGCGCCCCTCATAATCCAGAGAAAAAACATCAGCCACGCCGTCAAAAAATTTCGTATCAGTCATCACTTATTCACTCGACACCCAGTTTATCTTTTCAGACGACCCAAATCCATACCTGCCACTCAACCCAACAGGCAACCGAAAGGGCATATTCTCGCACAAAAAAATACAGATTCAGGTATGATTCCTCAAAATCTTCTTTTCATTTATTACAAGTATTACGACACATGAAAAAAACCATTTTCGGACTGACCGCTGCCCTCTTTATTACCGCCGCCTCAGCCAACACACCCATCCCTGACGTCTCTCCCGTTTCCGAAGGTCAGCACGTCTTCATCAACATTCCGCAACAACGCCTATTCTTATATACAAACGGCAAACTGACCAAAATCTATCCCGTTGCCGTTGGCAAAGCCATGACCCAAACCACATTGGGCGAACACAAAATCGGCGCAAAAGCCTTCAATCCGACTTGGCACATCCCCAAATCCATCCAAAAAGAACGTGGCGACGGCGTCAAAAGCGTACCGGCTGGTCCTAATAATCCGCTCGGTCCTGTTTTCGTCCGCCTCGGCGACCCAAAACTCGGGTTAGGCATTCACGGCACTAACGCTCCTGCCAGCGTACCGGGCGTCCGCAGTCACGGCTGCGTCCGCATGAAGTCTCCGGATGCACTGGAATTTGCCAAAACGATTGCCACAGGCGCTCCCGCCTCCGTTATCTACCAAATGGCGAGCCTCAACGAAGATGCCAACCAAAACCTTTGGCTGGCCGCACACCGCGATCCATATAACAAAAAAAATCTGGACACGGCAGCCTTGAAAAAAAGTATTGCCGCGTGGGCAAAAGCACACGGCAAAACCATTAATCCCGCCAAAGTAGACGCTATTTTAAAAAACCGTACCGGTACAGCCAACTGTCTGACCTGCGCCAAAGGTGTCAAACTCAAAACCCCGTTGAAATCACTCGCATGGATGAGCGGCTCCAGCGCTTTCAGCAAACCCAAAATCGCACCGAAACCCGCTCCGGTTAAAGATTTGGTTCTGCCTAAAGGTACGGAAATCGAAGTCGAAGCTGACGATGCACCCGCATCCGAACCAAACCAAAGCGTTCGTCCTGAAGCAAATCCGGCAAAACTGTACAACACACCTGCCAGCACGCCAAGCTATCCAAAATATGACATACCTGAAGGCAGCGAACCAACAGGAGTGCTGTTCTAAAAAGCAAGGGAATTTCCCCAATGCAAAGGTCGTCTGAAATCCTGCTCTTTAACCATAAAGGAGCAGACAAATTTCAGACGACCTTTTTCATTGTCAAACAAAACGCCCCCCGTTCGACACACTGCTATTGTAAATTATCTACTTTCTTCCAGTCGCCAGAGTATGTTGTATTACACCCTCCCCCTTTTCAGACGACCCTCATCCCCTTAAACTAAACCTCCATATTCAAAGCCCACTCAACGGAGAAATCATGAATAAAAAAATCAAAGCCGGCATCGTCGGCGCAACAGGCTACACCGGCGTAGAATTGCTCCGCCTCCTCAGCACACACCCTAATGTAAAAGTAACCGCCATTACCAGCAGAAGCGAAGCAGGTATTGCCATTGCCGATTATTTTCCCAGTTTGCGCGGCATTTACGACTTGACTTTCCAAACACCGGACCAAGCACAACTGGATCAATGTGACGTCGTGTTCTTTGCCACACCCAACGGCGTCGCCATGAAGGAAGCACCCGCGCTTCTGAACCAAAACGTCCGTATCGTCGACCTATCCGCCGACTTCCGTATTCAAGACATCCCAACATGGGAGCAATGGTACGGAATGAGCCACGCCAGCCCCGATATTGTCCCGCAAGCAGTATATGGATTAAGCGAGATGAACCGCGATGCCATTGCCAATGCACACATCGTCGCCAACCCTGGCTGTTACCCTACCTGCGTCTCCCTACCATTACTGCCTTTGTTGCAACAAGGTCGTCTGAAAACACACATGCCCTTGATTGCCGACTGTAAATCAGGTGTTTCCGGCGCAGGGCGCAAAGGCAACATCGGTTCACTCTTCTGCGAAGCGGGCGACAATTTCAAAGCATACGGTATCGGCGGACACCGCCACCTTCCCGAAATCAAACAAACCATCCAAACATTGCAGGCAGACATCGCCGATGGTTTTGTCTTCACTCCGCACCTCACACCCATGATACGCGGTATGCACGCAACCCTTTACCTGCATCTTGAGGACGGTTGCCATCCTGAAGAGATACTTCGCGAATACTATCGGGACAGCCCCTTTGTCGACATCCTTCCTGCCGGTTCCACACCCGAAACACGCAGCGTCCGTGGAGCCAATTTGTGCCGCATCAGCATCCAGCAAGCGCCGCAATCCGACGTTTGGATTGCCTTGTCCGTCATCGATAATTTAGTGAAAGGCGCAGCAGGACAAGCCATTCAAAACATGAACATCATGTTCGGTTTTGACGAACAGCTCGGTCTGCAAAACGCCCCGCTACTTCCCTGATGTATACGGTCATTCCGAACAAGAGGGATTTTCATCCATCTAAAGGGGTCGTCTGAAAACCACTCACACCGTTTTCAGATGACCCCTCATCAACAACCGCAATAGCAAATGCCTATCCAAATCACAAATCTAAAGAATTTCCAGTCGGTGAACTTCAACCACACGGCGCATGCCTACCCTGCCCGTCCAAGTTATAGTGGATTAACTTTAAATCAGGACAAGGCGACGAAGCCGCAGATAGTACATCAGGACAAGGCGATGAAGCCGCAGATAGTACAGATAGTACGGAACCGATTCACTTGGTGCTTTAAGCACCTTAGAGAATCGTTCTCTTTGAGCTAAGGCCAGGCAACGCCGTACTGGTTTAAAGTTAATCCACTATACAAACTCAAAAATTCCCCGCCTCCAGATTTAGAGCTTCATAACAGCAGTCTCACAGCCACTCACTCATACACAATACCGGCAACCAATTCTTCTTCATTCAAATTGCCGTACTGCTGCTCCCAATCATGCGAAGCCTCAACCGTATCACACTCGCGCGCAAATACTTGCTGCTGCCCGTTCATATTTTCCAAAACCAAATTATTCAACTGCTCGCACTCTTGTGCCGAAACGCTGATATCAGATTGATGCGCTTGCGAATAACTGAAAGGAAACGTCAAAAAACCCAATACAAAAGCAGTCAGAACCAACCAAGCATTTTTACGATAACGAGTCATTTTCACAGCCTCCAACAAAATCTAAAACACATTCAAATAAAACATAATTCAGTCTAAAAAATCAGATTAATCAGAATAAAGTATCAAAACTGAGATACAAATTAAAAATAAAAGTATTTTTGAACCGAAATTATTCGATTAATCTAACAATAAGCACATAATACTCAGAAAAAACAAAAACAGCAATACTTTTTCTTAGCATAACTAATATTTTTCTTACAATTTGATAAAAACTAAGGTAAAATACACATTAAACATTCAAAGTGTATTAAAAATCACACTTAAACCAAAGGAACAACATGGATACCTTTAAGGACAGACTGGCTTTTCTATGGAAAGATGAAGCACGACAAGCCAAAATCGCGGCCGATATCGATATGACCATTGCCGGCTTCAGCCGCATTTGGAACGAGGGCGGATTACCCAAATCCGAAACCCTGAAAAAAATCAAACAGCTCAAAGGATGCAGCATAGACTGGCTTCTGACGGGAGAAGGAGAGCCGTTTCCCAATACCGAGCCACCTAAAGCCACCGCTTACGACACTTTGGGCAATCCGGTCGATATTGACGAGTTTATCTTCGTTCCGCGCTACGACATCCATGCCGCCGCAGGACACGGACAGCTTGTCGGCGATGAAAAACCCATGTTTACCATGGCATTCCGCCGTTACTGGATTGAAAACTACGTTACCCGCGACACCAAAAACCTGTCGGTCATTTCCGTCAAAGGCGACTCTATGGAAGGCGTCCTGAACGACGGGGATACCATCCTCATCAACCGCAGCGAAACCACCCCGCGCGATGGGTTATATGTTCTGCGTATCAATGAAAATCTTTTGGTGAAACGGCTGCAAGTCATACCCGGCGGCATCGTCAACGTCATCTCCGCCAACGAAGCCTATCCGGCCTTTGAAATCGATTTAAACAAAATGACCGAAGATGTTGCCATCATCGGCCGCGTGGAATGGTTTGGACGGATTATCTGATCTGCGTTGTATTCAGACGACCTGAATTCATGTTTTCCTATTTTTTAACAGGACGGACGGTGTAAAGGCTGTCCGCCTGCCTATTGAAATTTTTCGAGATTGCAGCCATGTAAGCGGTTGACAGATATTGCCGCCCGACCCGCAACACCCTCTTCTTGCTTCAAGAATCCGTTTGCGCGACAATACTGGCAATATTTATATAAAAGGAATCACATCATGTCAGACGAAAGCCCTATCATTTTTACAGAAAGCTGCTGCACCAAAGTAGCTGATTTAATTGCCGAAGAAAACAATCCCGACTTGAAACTGCGCGTATTCGTCAACGGCGGCGGCTGCTCAGGCTTCCAATACGGTTTTACCTTTGACGAAATCAAAAACGATGACGATTTTGAAATCCAAAAAAACGGGCTGACTTTCTTGGTCGATCCGATGAGCTATCAATATTTGGTCGGCGCGGAAATCGACTACACCGAAAGCCTGCAAGGTTCCCAATTCGTTATCCGCAATCCGAATGCGGAGACCACTTGCGGTTGCGGTTCTTCATTTTCCGTCTAATACGCCGTTTTCTAAAAAAGGCCGTCTGTTCACTCAGGCGGCCTTTTAGATTGATATGCTTTCAAAGCAATAACATCTATCTTATAATTCATAGTTCCATTTGGTAATATTCATTAATATACTATAATCGGTCAGAATCGGTCAGAATCGGTCAGAATCGGTCATTTATACTATTTCAGCCGAATAAAATACCCTTTATCCTTCGGTTAAGACAAATAGACGAATAATAATCTATACTTTATAACAAAACCGACACTAAATACCTGCCTTCAGATGACAAAGCAGGATTTTATATCTCATGGGATCACAATGAAGAAACAAGATAAACTTTACGACGTTTATGTTTCTTATCCGCCCGATGTCGACCGCGAGCGAATCAACGCCTGTTTGTACGATAATCTGCCGGAAAAAGAAGCCGAAGATTTGGTTCAAGCGCTTGCCGAGCGTCCGCAAGCCATTATTGCTGAAAACTGTACCCAAGACGAACGTGAAAACGCCCAACAATATTTCAATTATTTAGGTTTGGATGTCATCGTCCGTCAATCGATGGAATTGGAGCTGGATCTCAGTGGCGAAGAGCAGGAAGGAGCGGCTCCTGAAATCCGCCAATGTCCCGTATGTTTGACCCTGATTGAGGATCACGAGGCGACGGAATGTCATGTCTGCCACTTCCACCTTGCCAGCGCGACTGAGCAAATCATTCAACGCAAGCGCATCGAATGGCAGGAACGGGTCGCGTTTGAGCATAAAAAACAAGCTGAAATCGCCCATAAGCTGCAAATCGAAAAAGAGCGCGAAGAAAAACTCCTGCGCAAACAAATCCGTTCGGAACTGGAAAGTAAGCTTCGCCAAGAATTGGGAGAAGAACCCCAATTGGCTGCTTTGCAATCTAAAAAGAATACATACATCCTCATCAGCGTATTGGGCATTCTGGCTATGTTCGGCTTGGTCGCCGCCGGGTACCTTGCCGCTAAGTTCCTGTAAAACGGAATTGCCGCGACAGAGTCGGTTAAGTTTAAATCAGAACAAGGCAGCGAGACCGCAGACAGCGCAAATCGTACGAAACCGATTTTCTAAGCTGCTTCGGCACTTTAGAAAACGGCTCTCTGCGAGCTGAGGCGAAACAACGCCGCGCCTATTCAAGTTTGGCTCGCTATCAATCTGCCATAGCAACCCCAATAGGCTGGATACAACAAAAGGTCGTCTGAAAACTGAACTGCACCCCA
>NZ_KV794876.1:13135-14449 GCF_001808875.1 Neisseria sp. HMSC064E01 | reverse complement strand
GAGAGAACTATGTGCAAAGGTCGTCTGAAAAGGTCGTCTGAAAAGGTAGCGGGGGGAAGCCGGTCCTGCTGTCAAAAGTAAATAGGCTTATGTTTACGCTGCATTTGCATTCCCACTTCTGGTTATAAAGTAGTGTAGTGTATGAGTATTCTCACTTGTCAATTTATAGTGGATTAACTTTAAATCAGGACAAGGCGACGAAGCCGCAGATAGTACATCAGGACAAGGCGACGAAGCCGCAGACAGTACAAATAGTACGGCAAGGCGAGGCAACGCCGTACTGGTTTAAAGTTAATCCACTATAACGCCGTTTTAGAGGGGGAAACAGTGAGTGCAGTCTTTTTGATGAAGTGGTTTATTTAGCTTGAGCAGTTTTCTGTTCTTGAATAACCCATTTAGCAATATCCATACCTAAAACTTTAGCGGTTCGATTCAAAACGGAACAAGAACCTTTGAAACCACCAAACATACCACCCATAGAATTACGGGAGAATTTGGTTTTATTGATCTGTTTGCCGTCAATGTATAAAGTCACAGAAACGGCCATTCCTTTGGCATGTCCGATAAAGGCATTACCTGCACTCATGGCTGAAGTAATGGCGATATCTGCGTAAGTGTCTTGTTTTAGACCGTCACGGACAACAGTTATCCCACTTTTCGCTGCGTTCTCCCTCAAAGACTCGGACATGATGCTGCCGATTTCCGAACACTCAGATACGATGCGGTTGTCAATTTCTTCTTTATCGCGATAGGGGATACTTTCATCAATGTGGATGTCTGCACTAGCGAATGTAGGAGCAAATAAGAAGGCAAAAATGAAGAAGCGTTTAGATAACATGATGGATATCCAAGATGAAATGTTAAGAAGAGTGAACATTCTATAATGTTATTTTCACTTAATCAATATAGATTGCATGGGCAAGTTGAGAGCATTTTGATCCAGAGTTTGGCGGATTCGCATTTGAAGTGCGACTTTCCCTAACAGAAAAAGGTCAGTATGCGGTAACATACGACCTTTCCTATAAGAAAGATTGTCATGAGCTACACACAACTGACCGAAGACGAACGATACCACATTCAATATCTGTCCCGCCAGCATACCGTTACCGAAATCGCCAAACTGCTTAACCGACACAAAAGCACCATCAGCCGCGAAATCAAGCGACACTGCCTACAAGGGCAGCAATACAGTGCAGAAAAGGCACAGAAGCAAAGCCGGCTTACCAAACAGCGTAAGCGACAACCCTATAAGCTTGATTCGAAGCTGATTCAATACATCGAAACCCTTATCCGCCGCAAACTCAGTCCCGAACA
>NZ_KV794876.1:0-13035 GCF_001808875.1 Neisseria sp. HMSC064E01 | reverse complement strand
AACTCAGTCCCGAACAAGTATGCGCCTACCTGCGTAAACACCACCAAATCACACTCCATCACAGCACTATCTACCGCCTCCTCTGCCAAGACCAAAGCAACGTATGCCCTTGATGCTCAGGTCAGGAACAACAGAATCTTCATTGGATAGTGAATTAAAATCATGTTGTTAATTAAAGGTAATACAATGAAAAATAATAATTCTGAGAAATACCAATTTTTAGTAGAGCAGGAGCTGACGCGTTATAAAGAATTAATTATGTCTAAACGATTTTTAAGTGGTTCGTTTTCGTTAGAGGGTTATGAAATTACGCATAGCCAAAAAGAAGCCTATGATTTATATACCGACGAAGAACCACCTGCACCTTATTTTAGTTATCCTGATTTAATCGGGAACGTTGTACCCAGTAATTTCATTCCTTTCTATGAGCTTCAAGATATTAGGGATAAAATTCGTTCGTTGTGGACGGAATTAGATGACGATATATGGAATTATGTAAGAAGTGAAGTGAGCAATCGAAATTTACAGTTAAAAGAACTAAAAGATATAGCTGATTTCATATACAACGATTTTCTAAGTATCATTGCTTATAAATCTTTTGTCGAACTAGTTAAAATAGATGATGGAGAAATAGAGGATAAAGAAATAGATAAAAATGAGAAAATGTTCTTAGAGAAGCAAATTGAAGTTTATAAGAATGGTGGCTTTCCTTGTGGTTGGAAAGGGGAGTTTCCGAATGGCGTAATGGTTGTTTATTCGCCTGAATAGCGTTTTGTTATTAGGTTTATCAAAAAGTAAGGTCGTCTGAAAAGTTCAAACCTCTTTTCAGACGACCTTTTGTGTCAATAGTGAAGGGGTTACGCACTTTCTTGTAATGGTAAAATCTGTATAGTGCGTAAACAATATCCTGTAAGTTTAAAGACGTTTCAGAGGTGTAAATGGTGCGTGATGCTTCTTTGGTTAAGCAGTTTATTTAGCTTGGGCGGCTTTCTGTTTTTGGAAATCCATTGTTTTTGTCGGAGTGCCGTAATCTGCTCTCTGAACTATATTATAATGGGCAATTGTTTTTATTAGATTAATTTGACATGACCGCTTATACGCAACAGCTCGACCAAAAAATCCAATACTTGCAACAGCTTTTCCAAGGTTTGGATTTTCCTGAAATTCAAGTTTTCGAATCTCCCGAACAGCATTACCGTATGCGCGCCGAATTCCGCATTTGGCACGAAGGCGGCGAAATGTTTTACGCCATGTTCGAGCGCGGGCAGAAGGCGAGCGGCGCAACTCTGATACGTTGTGACCAATTTCCTGCTGCTTCGGAGTCTATCAATGCTTTGATGCCCAAGCTCATCGAAGCTGCTGCACAAAATCCCGAACTCAAAAATCGCTGGTACGCCGTTGAATTTTTGTCTGCGTTGAGTGGCGAGATGCTCGTTACCATGATTTACCACAAAAAACTGGGCGAAGCGTGGCAGCGTGCGGCTGAAACCTTGGCGCGTGAATTGGGCATTCATATCATCGGTCGGAGTAGAGGGCAGAAAGTTGTTTTGACTCAAGACTATATAACGGAAGAGCTGAATGTAAACGGCAAAGCCTTCCGCTACCGCCAAGTCGAAGGCAGCTTTACCCAGCCTAACGCCCGCGTGTGCGAAAAAATGCTCGGCTGGGCGTGTGATGTTGCGCAAAATCTTAGCGGCGATTTGCTTGAACTTTATTGCGGCAACGGCAATTTCACCCTGCCGCTTTCGCAGCATTTCAGTCAGGTGTTAGCGACTGAAGTGTCCAAAACTTCCGTTTACGCTGCGCAATGGAACATCGAAGCGAACCAAAGGGACAACATCAAAATCGCCCGCCTCTCTGCGGAAGAATTTACCGAAGCCTATACGCAAAGCCGTGAATTCCGCCGCCTGCAAGAACAGGGCGTGTCGCTGAAAGAGTATGATTTTTCCACTATTTTTGTCGATCCGCCCCGCTCCGGCGTTGATGATGAAACGTTGAAGCTGGTTTCGCAATTCGACAACATTATCTATATTTCCTGCAATCCCGAAACCTTGCGCGCGAACCTTGATACACTTTGCCAAACCCATACTGTCGAACACGCCGCCTTGTTTGACCAGTTCCCGTTTACGCACCATATCGAAAGCGGTGTTTATTTGAAGAAAAAATAAAGAAGCGGATTTGAAAAAGGTCGTCTGAAAATTTTCAGACGACCTTCATTCGTTTTACAGAATCTTGAGCAAATCCAAAGGTGATGCGATGCGGTAGTCGGGTTGCCAAGTTTCGGTTTGGTCTTCGGGGGCGATGTAGCCCCATTCGGCGAGAACGGTTTTCATGCCCGCGTTGCGGCCTGCTTGAATGTCGCGTTCGGCGTCGCCGACGTAAAGTGTGTGTTGCGGCTCGGTTTGGATTTGTTTGCAGGCGTGGAACATGGGCTTGACGCTGGGCTTGGATTCGCCGCAGGTGTCGCCGCTGACGACGACAGCGGGCGGGATGGCGAAGCCGAGTTTGGGGACGAGTTTGTCGGTGAAGCGCATGGGTTTGTTGGTGATGATGCCCCATTTGATACCGCGTTGGTCGAGTTCGGCGATGAGTTCGTTGACGCCGTCGAAAAGGGCGGTGTCTTGGGCGTAGCGGCTGTCGTATTCGTCGAGGTATTCGGTGCGCCATTGGGCGTAGTCGGGATGGTCGGGGGTGATACCTGCGCCGAGTTTGAGCAGACCTGCTGCGCCGTGGCTGGCTTGGGTGCGGATTTCGTCCATGCTTTTGGCGGGCAGGTTGTGGCGGGCGAGCAGGGTGTTGAGTGCGCCGCCGAGGTCTAGGGCGGTGTCGGCGAGTGTGCCGTCGAGGTCGAACAATACGGCTTGTATCATGTGTTTTCCTTTGGTTTTTTGGTGGGGTCGTCTGAAAAGGCTTTCAGACGACCTTTGGGTTTAGTGGTGATGGTGTGCGCCTTCGGTTTCGTTGGCACACAAGACGCTGTCGGGATGCGGGTGGTGTTCGCTTTCGATTTGGATGGTGCAGTGTCCGATGTTTTTGTGGGACAACTCGTGTTCGATGCGGTAGGCGATTTGTTCGGATTCGGCAACGGTCATGCTGCCGTCCACGACGATGTGGCAGGATAAAACGTTGATATTGCTGGTAATCGTCCAGACGTGTAAGTCGTGGACGGATTTGACGCCGTCGGTATTGCGGATGACGGCGAGCAGGTCGTCAGTGTGGATGTTTTCAGGTGCGCCTTCCATCAGGATGTGCAGCGTTTGTTTGAGCAGGCTCCAGCCGCTGCGTCCGACCAGCGCGGCAACGAACACGCTGGCGAGCGGATCCGCCCATTTCCAGCCGAACGCCATCATGAGTACGGCGGCGGCAATCGCGCCGACCGAGCCGAGAAGGTCGCTTAAAACGTGCAGATACGCGCCGCGCATGTTGACGTTGGCTTCGGTGTCGCTGTTTTTCAGCATATAAACTGCCACGCCGATGTTGACCAGCAGTCCGATGATGCTGATGACGAGCATCCCCAGCGTGGCGATTTCGGGCGGATAAAGCAGGCGTTTGACGGCTTCGTAGAAAATCAGCACGGCGATAACCACCAGCGACAAGCCGTTGAACATGGCGGTGAGGATTTCAAAACGTTTGTAGCCGAAGGTCTTTTGCAGCGTGGTTTCTTTTTCGCCGAGCTTGAACGCCCACAACGCCACGCCCAAGGAAAATGCGTCGCTGAACATATGCCCTGCGTCGGAAAGCAGCGCGAGCGAGTGGGTCAGCCAGCCGCCGAACGCCTCCAGCAGCATAAAGGCGCCGATGATGATGAACGATACGCGCAATACTTTTTTGTTGGCGGTATGCGTGTGGGCGTGTGCGTGATGATGGTGTTCGTGATGGTGAGACATAACGTTCCTCAACAGAGGTCGTCTGAAAATCCGGATTCAGGGTTTTCAGACGACCTTTTTGCCTTGTTTCAAACCCTGCTCGAAATCTTCCAACATATCCAGCTCGAAGCGGCTGAAGCCTGCTTTTTCGCGCGCTTCGATGTTCACATAGCCGCGGAAGATAAACATATCGTAACGGGCAATCAGACTGCGGAACAGGGCGACAGGTTCCAAACCGCGTTCGCGGCAGAGGTGTTGATACCAATGGTTGCCGATGGCGACATGGCCCACTTCGTCGCGGTAAATGATGTCCAACACGCCGCAGGTTTCCGAATCGCCGCGCTGCTCCACCTTCGCGCGTATCCCCGGCGTAACGTCCAGCCCGCGCGCTTCCAATACGCGCGGCACCAACGCCATGCGCAACAGCGGGTCGTAGGCGGTTTTATACGCCATGTCCCACAAATGGTTGTGCGCCTCGAAATCGCCGTAATCGAAGCCGAAAGCGCGTAGCCGTTCGCGCATCAGGCGGAAGTGGTACACCTCTTCTTTCGCCACCCGCACCCAGTCGCGCACAAACTGAAACGGCAGCGTGCGGAAACGGTATGCCGCGTCCAAAGCCAGATTGATGGCGTTGAACTCGATATGCGCAATCGCGTGCAGCATCGCCGCATAGCCTTCGGCCGTGTTCATCTTGCGCGGCGTCAGTTGCGACGGCGCGACCAAAACAGGCTTCAGCGGCCGTCCTGCGTGGCGGAAGTCCAGCGGCGGCGCGTTTGTCTCAGCCCCGTCCATGTTCTGAACGGCGGCAAACGCCTCGTCCGTTAGCCGTCCTTTTTCATCGGGGTCGTCTGAAAGCAGGGCAAGTTCCAGCAAGGCATAGATATCAGGTTTCATTCCAAGTCTGCCGTTTTTCGGAAAACAAATATTATAGCGTTTAAAAAAAACAATATAAGGAATATAATCTTTACAATTTGGCGTTGTGCGTCAAAAACCATTAAATACCACAGTTTGCGCAGTCGGCATACATTAAAGAATTGTGAAACCCGATTGTCTTTTCCGCAGGAAAAAATCCCGCAGCTTCAAAAAATTAGCTTTCGGAAAACACTGTTTGCAAAATGTAAACCGCCCATAAGCGGCTTGCATTGTTATTTTGTAACATCGATACTGGGCGCCACACCCCTTCCAACAAGGAAAAATAATGATGAAACAACACAACCTGTTCAAATTCCTCGCCGCTTCCGCCTTGACCGCGACCATCGGTTTCGCACAGGCAGGCGCAGTGGATGCACTCAAGAAATTCAACAACGACGCCGACGGTATCAGCGGCAGCTTCACCCAAACCGTCCAAGGCAAAAAGAAAACCCAAACCGCACACGGCACGTTCAAAATCCTGCGTCCGGGCCTCTTCAAATGGGAATACACCAAACCCTACAAACAAACCATCGTAGGCGATGGTCAAACCATTTGGCTCTACGACGTTGATTTGGCACAAGTGACCAAGTCCGCCCAAGACCAAACCATCGGCGACAGCCCCGCCGCCATCCTTTCCAACAAAAACGCCCTTGACAGCAGCTACTCCCTCAAAGAAGACGGCTCGTCCAACGGCATCGACTACGTCTTGGCAACACCTAAGAAAAACAACGCCGGCTACCAATACATCCGTATCGGCTTCAAAGGCGACAACCTCGCCGCCATGCAGCTGAAAGACAGTTTCGGCAACCAAACCTCCATCAGCTTCGGCGGTTTGAACACCAAGCCCAACCTTTCGCGCGGCGCATTCAAGTTCACCCCGCCCAAAGGCGTGGACGTGTTGAGCAACTGATTGTTTGATCATAAAAAGGTCGTCTGAAACCCAATTTTCGGTTTCAGACGACCTTTTTGTTTTTGGGCTGTTAGTGATGGTGCGTTGGGTGTCAGTTGCCCGCAGTCAACACGATTCAGCTTTTGAAGTGTAACTCGGATGACTGGTGGGCAATATTGGAGACTCTATAAGAAAGCGGATACCAAAAGGTCGTCTGAAAACCTTTCAGACGACCCCGTTCGTTTATGCCTCAGGCTTTTTCGCCAACATGGTAACAAACTTAAACTGTATCGGATTGCCCGCCGCATCTTTCGCGTGCATGGCGCCGAGTTCCTCCTTGTATTCGACAATCTCCCAGCCGCGGTAGTATTCGCGCAACTCGCCTTCTTTAAATTTAAACGGAAAAGGCATAGGGCAGGGGAAGTCTTCGGTGTCCATCGCCGAAACGATCAGGTTGTAGCCGCCCGGGTTGGTGTGCGCCTGCATATCGGCAATCACTTGCGGCACAAAGCGCGGATACAGGAACATAAACACAACGGTCGCCACGATATAGTCGAAATGATCTTGAAGGTTGGCGGCATTCAAATCATATTCCACCGCCCGCACGTCCAAGCCCTCGATGCGCGCCAACTCGTTGACGTTTTGTACCGCCTGCGGATTGTTGTCCACGGCGGTTACATCAAATCCTTTCAAACCTAAAAACAGCGCATTACGCCCCTGACCGCAGCCCATATCCAAAGCCTTGCCCGCAGGAACGATATTTTCAGCCGCCACTACCGCCGAATGGGTCGCGCTCATGCCGTATTTCTTATTGAAATAATCTTTTGCTGCGCAATAAAGCGAGAGTTTGATTTCCGTGTCGTCCGTCAAAGGCTCGACCGTAAACTGTTGCTGCGGCGCGATCATGTGATCGCCGTCTTCGGCAGTCAGCTCGACAGAAGCATTATCAGCTTCCGTTAATTTCAGACGACCTTGCAACACGTTCAGGCAAGCCCATTTCCCTTCGTCAAACGCATGACCCGCCCGCAGCGCGTCGGGAATCCCGTCTGCCTGCCAAACCGGCAGTTCCTCATAACAAAAAAGCGCCATTTGTCCATCCATCGTTGGTTCCTTCTAATCTGTTTTTGATAAGGTGCATATTATATGCCTGTTTCGATCGGGGCATTGAATTATCGGTTTGCCTGCTGACGCATTTGAAGAATCAGGTCGCTGCAAACTGCTTATTTTCAGTTTGTGTACTGCCCGTCGAACCTGATTTTCAGGCGTGAACGGCAGGCTGTCGGATTTGTTTTCAAGAATTTGGTTTTTCGCGGGAAGACTAGTATAAAATCCCACTTTATTTTTTCTCCCCGTCCTTATCCCATGCGCCTGACCCACATCAAACTCTCCGGCTTCAAATCTTTTACCGACCCGACCACGATTCATGTTCCAGGGCAGCTTGTTGCGGTTATCGGGCCGAACGGCTGCGGCAAGTCGAATGTGATTGACGCGGTGCGCTGGGTGTTGGGCGAGGCTTCGGCGAAGCAGCTTCGCGGCGAGAGTATGCAGGACGTGATTTTTAACGGTGCGGCGACGCGCCGTCCTGCGCCGAGGGCTTCGGTGGAGCTGGTGTTTGACAACAGCGACCACAGTTTGCAGGGGGCGTGGGGGCAGTATGCCGAGGTGAGCATCAAGCGGCAGCTGACGCGTCAGGGCGAATCGACTTATTTCATCAACAATCAGACCGTACGCCGCCGCGACATTACCGATTTGTTTCTGGGTACGGGCGTGGGCGCGCGCGGTTATGCCGTCATTGAGCAGGGGATGATTTCGCGCATCATCGAAGCGCGGCCGGAGGAGTTGCGCGCTTATATCGAGGAGGCGGCGGGCGTGTCCAAATATAAGGAACGCCGCAAGGAGACGGAAGGTCGTCTGAAAGACACGCGCGAGCATTTGCAGCGTTTGGGCGATTTGCAGAACGAATTGGCGCGTCAGGTGGAGAAACTGGAAAAACAGGCGGAAACCGCCGAACGCTACAAATCCCTGACCGCGCAGTTGAACCAGCAACAGGATTTGCTCGATTACGCCCAATGGCAGCAATCGCTTGCCGCCGCCGATAAGGCGACCGCGCAGCATCAGTCTTTGCAGGCGCAGCAGGATGAAACCGCCGCGCAGGTTCAGGCGTTAAACGACGAAGTACACGCCTTGCAGACCGCCGAACAGTCGCAGCAACAGGCGGTACACGAACTGAGCAACAAACGCGGCGTGTTGCGCGAGCAGATTGCCCGTTTGGAAGAACAAATCCGCCATCAGCAAAACCTGCACCAACGCATCGAACGCGACAAGCAGGCGGCACAGGCGCAGATGCAGCGCATCCATCAGGAGCAGCAGCAAATTCGCGTGCAGCTTGAAGAAAATGAGTTGCAGGCCGAAGAAAAGCAAACCGAATTGGCAGAGTGGGCGATGCAGGTTGCCGAACACGAAGAGCGTCTGCCCGAATTGGAAGAAGTCCAAGCCACGCTCAACGCCGCCTTCCAAACCCAGCAGGACGAGGCAAACCGCATCCGCCGCGAACTGGCGTTGAAGCAGCAGCAGCTTGCCCATGCCGAACAAACCGTTACCAAGCACGAAGAGCGCAAAGGTCGTCTGAAACAGGAAAACCAAGCCCTGAACCTGCCCGATGAAGCTGAAACCGCCGCCGCGCAGGAAGCCGCCGCCTTGTTGCAAAGCCAGCAAGAGCATTACGAAGAACAAATCATTGCCGCCGAAGAAGCCTTACACGCCGCCCGCGAGGCGTTTCAGACGGCCTCAGACCGCTTCCAAAGCCTGAAGCAGCGACACATCACCTTGCAGGCGCAGCAGCAGGCGTTATCGCAAATCCTGTCGCAACAGCAGGAAGCCGCCGACTTCTGGCAGGCAACCGACCACGCCGCCGCGCCGCAACTGTGGCAACACATCACCGCGCCCGCCGAGTGGCAGCACGCCCTGTCCGTCATCCTTGCCGAACGCCTGCATGCCCGCGCCGTGCCGCACGGCTTCGTGCCGCCCGCACCTTTGCCGCAGGGACAGGCGGCATGGCTTTCAGACGACCTCTCCGGCGGCATCAAAAAATCCCTGCCCGTACAGGCATTGCTGAATCAAATCCAAGCGCAGCCGCCGTTTCAGACGGCATTGCACCACTGGCTCGACGGCGTATTGTGCGCGCCCGATTTGAGCTACGCCCTCGCGCATCAAAGCGATTTGGGCGCACACCAAATCTGGCTTACGTTCGAAGGCCATCAGGTCGACAAAGTCAGCGTCCTGCTCTATGCCAAACCCGCGCAGGAAAGCCTGATTGCCCAAAAAGCGCGCCTCGACGGCATCGCGTCCGAACTGGAAAACCTCGCCCCCGAACTCTCCGCCGCCGAAGCTGCGTTCAAACAGGCGGAGGCCGCCGTGCGCTCGTCCGAAGTGCAACACAAAAACCTGATGCAGCAGCAACAGCAGCACACGCGCCAATACAGCCAAGCGCAGCAACGTGCCGCCGAACTCTTGGCACGCACCAACCAAGGGCAAATCCGCCGCGAACACATCGAGCGCGAACTGGCGCAGTTGGCGGAAGAACAGACCGCGTTGCAACACACGTCCGATGGGCTTTCAGACGACATCGCTACTTTGCAGGAAGCCGCCGCCGAACTCGAACACCAACAGCAAACCACCGCGCACAGCCGCCAAGAGCAGCAAGGCCGTCTGAAACAGGCGCAGCTTGCCCTGTTGGAAGCCAACCGCCAATACGGGTTGGCGGAAGTCGCCGTCCACAAACTCAACCAGCAAAAACAAAACTACCAGCAGCAAATCGCACGGCTCGAACAGCAAACCCTGGACTGGCAGGAACGCCAGCAAGAGCTTGCCCTTGCCTATGAAACCGAGTTCCAAAACGACGAGCAGCACATCAAGCTCGACGAGCTGACCGAAGCCGTACACACGCTGGACGAGGAATACATCGCCGTGCAGGAAAAACTTGCGCAGATTCAGGAACAGGGCAGGGAGCAATACGCCCGCGTACAAACCCTGCAAACCAAGCTGCCGCAGCTTCAGGCCGCCACCCAAACCGCCCTGTTGCAGCAGCAGGAAGCCCTGATCAACGCCAAACGCTACCATCAAAACCTGACCGAACGCGCCGCCGATTTGGACGCGCTCGAAGCGTTGGCGAAAGAATCGCCGAAAGTATTGAACAGCAGCATCGGCAGCCTCACCCAGCAAATCGAAGCCCTCGGCGCCGTCAACCTCGCCGCCCTGCAAGAACTCGAAGAAGCGCGCGAACGCGACGGCTACTACCGCAGCCAGAGCGAAGATGTGCAGGCCGCCATCTCCCTTTTGGAAGAAGCCATCGCCCAAATCGACGACAAAACCAAAGAGCGTTTCAAAGAAACCTTCGACGCCGTCAACGGCAAAGTCCAAACCTTCTTCCCAACTCTGTTCGGCGGCGGCGAAGCCACCCTCAAAATGATAGGCGACGACCTCCTGACCGCCGGCGTGTCCATCATGGCGCGCCCGCCCGGCAAGAAAAACAGCACCATCCACCTTCTCTCCGGCGGCGAAAAAGCCCTCACCGCCATGAGCCTCGTGTTCGCCCTGTTCAGCCTCAACCCCGCCCCCTTCTGCCTTCTGGACGAAGTCGACGCCCCGCTGGACGATGCCAACACCTCGCGTTTCTGCAATCTGGTCAAAGAAATGTCGGCGCAAACCCAGTTCCTCTACATCTCCCACAACCGCCTGACCATGGAAATGGCGGAACAGCTCGTCGGCGTAACCATGCAGGAAAAAGGCGTCTCGCGCGTCGTTGCTGTGGACATCAAACAGGCGTTGGAAATGGCGGAGCCGTGATGAAGTGAGAGATTGTCTATTAAGCTTGATACGGAAAGGTCGTCTGAAAAACCAAATTAGGTTTCAGACGACCTTTCTGTGAATTGAAATAGGGCGTTGGATTCAGATTTCAAACTGCTATTGTTTGAGGGATTAAATTCGTCTCAATACAAAGATTCAAAGAATTGCACCAACCGAGCCAGATTTTATAGGGGTAAAACATGAACGAAACCGAACAAGTTTGTTTTGATGAAAAGCGCAGGCAGCATTTTTTGAGTGAGGAAAGATTTAATAAATTTAATAATTATTTTCTGGAAGCTATTCCTGAATATAATAAATGGAAACTCTCAGATGATTTAGCATTACGATTTTTATCTAGACAACAAGCAGAAACCTACTGGGATTATTTGAAAATCATATATACCGCAGGTAACCCGATAGAGGATTTAATTCCTATTCTAGAAAAATTTTTAGCTTCAGAGGAAGAGATAACTAAATTCTGGCAGCAAAACAAACCGGAATTAAACGATATTGGCTACTACGCCAGCCCGATGCCGTGGTGTGATGTTGAGCATTACCTTAAAACGCTGCACCTTATCGCGCTTTGCTACCTCCTGCAACGTGAAGACTTGCTTCCGCGCCTGCTCGACGTCATCCTTGCCAATGCAGAAGATGATTTAGAACCTGACTCCACTATCGAAGACTTTTTGGACTACCATTTTAAAAATCGTCCCGATCCGAATTATGTTCAAATGGGCAAACACGCCATTTTATTCGGTGAAGCTATGCGCGGCGAAACCAAAGAAGAACAATTGGAAGAACTCAATGCCTACCTCAAAGACTGGTATCGTAAAATGGTCGGCATGAGCGACCTTGAATACCAATCCCACCTCGATCCTGAGCAGAACGGTTATTGCGGCTACTGGGCGTTCGAAGCCGCCGCCATCGTTTATCTTGACGACTTGGACGATACCGAATTGCGCAAATCCCCTTATTACCCCAAAGATATGGTTGACTGGGCAAGGGAGCAGAAGCGCAAGCGTGAAGATAAAGGGAAAGCTGATTAGTTTGGAAGAGTTTGAAGATTAGAAGGTCGTCTGAAACTGAGCAGCAGAATTAAGAGAGTGCCGACCAAGCTAAATTTTACGGGAGTAAACATGAACGAAACCGAGCAAGTTTGTTTTAATGAAAAGCGTAGGCAGCATTTTTTGACGGAGGAAAGATGGAATACTATTTTGGAAAAAATTCCAGAAACAATTAAAATTCTAACAGATAATTTTAATTCTAGTGATTTAGGATTAAAAGGTAGTTATTCTTTAGTCAGTTCTACATTATGGCGCTACCTCAAAGCCATTTACACTGCAGGTGAACCTATTTCAAATCTACCATCTATTCTGGATGATATTATTCATATTTTGGAAACATCAACACAGTTTTGGAAAGAGCATAAAAAAGAATTAGCCGAGCATGGTTATGACTCCGGTCCGTTTGTGTGGGATGATTCCGACAACTACATGAAGGTTCTCGGTCTGATTTCCGTCTGCTACCTCCTCCAACGCGAAGACCTGCTTCCGCGCCTGCTCGAAGTCATCCTTGCCAATGCAGAAGATGGGCTTGAGCCTGATACAACCATTGAGGATTTCTTCTACTACCGCTTCAAAGACCGTCCCGATACGGGTTATGTCCAAATGGGTGATCATGCTATTTTGATTTCGGATGCCATACGCGGTGAAACTAAAGAAAAACAACTGGAATCTCTCAGTGCCTACCTCAAAGACTGGTATCGCGAAATGGTCGGCATGAGCGACCTTGAATACCAGACCCATCTTGACCCCGAGCAGAACGGTTATTGCGGCTACTGGGCTTTTGAAGTCGCCGCCATTGTTTATCTTGATGATTTGGACGATACCGAATTGCGTAAATCCCCTTATTACCCCAAAGATATGGTTGACTGGGCGAGAGAACAGAAGCGCAAGCGTGAAGACACAGGGAAAGCTGATTAGTTTGGAAAAGGTTAAAGATTAGAAGGTCGTCTGAAAATATGTTTTCAGACGACTTTTTTAAGCTGTAAAGACTATATGTGGTAGATTTGCTTAAATTGAATAAAGTGCCTATTGAATACCATTTGTATAATTTTTTCTTCCATTTATCCCATTTGCTTTACCGTTGATGACGTTCAAGTTACCATACGAACCTCATTGTCATCTTTAAATTCAACGTCATGACTGCCCGCCAATCCTACCACCTCACCTTCGCCCGTTTCTCCCCCTCCCTCTCCGTTCGTTCTTTCACCGCCTCCGAAGCCGCCAACACCGCCTACCGCGTCGAAATTACCGCCACCTCCACCGATTCCTCCCTGCCGCTGTCTTCCTATCTCAACCAGCGCGCAGCGTTTGAAATCCGTCCGCAGGAAGGTTTACTGTCGGAAGTGGTCAGTGCATTCGGGTCTGCTTCAGACGACCCACCGGCGAAGCAATGGCAGGGCATCGTGACTTCGTGCGAGAAGCTGTCCGTATCCAAGGATGAAACCGTTTACCGCTTTGT